>JBIIUD010000428.1:0-3915 GCA_044340175.1 Verrucomicrobiaceae bacterium | reverse complement strand
CTTTGCCGATTTCAAATGGGTGCGGTAAATTGATAGTTGGATCACGTTGTTTCACCCAACCAACCATCGAAGTGATCCGAGCCATGAACGCCCTCGTCTGCGCCCTTTTCCTTGTTCCACTCTCCGCCCTGCACTCGGCTGACGGCGGCATTGCATGGATCATTCAATGCAATGGCAACTCATTACCAGCTGCTCCATGGACAGCCATTGGCAAACCCAACGCCAAGCTCGCAGACGGCGCGCTACGATTGAGTGATGACTCAAAAGACGACATGGGCGCCTTTGAAGCCGAGTGGACTGGCGATCTCGATGGCAAGGAGATCATCGTGGAGGCGCGGGTGAAGTTAGTGAGCATGGTTGGGCATCGTGACTCGCCGACAGCGACGTGGCCGCAGCGGGATGGGGCGCCGATATGCATTCAGGTGGGCGATGGCAAACACGAGGAGGGCATCTTGCTCACGCCAGCGCAGGACAAACATCCCGCGGCCGCAAAGGGCTATGTCCGCACGCTGACGGATCGATTTGCCCAGGCGGACACGCGGGATGCCTTCCACACCTATCGGCTCATCATTCGCGGCGAGGACATGGCGGTCGAAATGGATGGCGAACGCCTCATCGAAGGCCGCGATGCCTTCTGGCGACCCTCGACATCGCCGCGCAAGTTCATCCGCTTCGGCTCCACCTCAAAGCCGTTCACGGGTGAGGCGAAGTGGGCGTTTGTGCGGCTCGGTTTGCGACCTGCCGCAAGTGCGGCGGTGGAGAAGTCACCGCTGAAAATCACCCTCAGCGCGCCGTGGCCGCTCAACGTGGAGACGAAGAACACCGAATCGCGCCCCTATCTCTATGACATGGGCCAGGGCCTACTTTTGACCAGCAATCCACAGGGCAGCGATGCCTTACTGGAGCCTTACATCGTGCGCCGCAGCACGGACGCTGGCAAAACCTGGCAGGCAGTGCCGGGCACCGAACAAAATAGCGATTCGCCGCAGGAACTCGTTCGCCTCGCCGATGGTCGTATCCTGGGGCCGTCGCGTTGGACGTACTTGCAGCCGGATGGAACGCTCACGGGCAAGACCACGATCCTTGATGCCAAGGCGGAGACTTTTACCATGCACGACAGCACGATCACGTTGCCAAAGGAGTTTATGCCCGCAAAGACCGGTGAAGTGCTCCTCTTTGAGCGCCACATCTGGGCCGAGAATGATGGCAGCATCACCGCTGTCGCGTGGAGTCGCACGAATCAACGCGATGCCGAAAGGCGCTTTGTCGTCACACGTCATACGCATTTGCTACGCAGCACCGATCTCGGCAAAACGTGGACGCACCTCGCTCATGTCGGCCTCGGCGGCGAACCCGCCGTTGTGCGGCTCAGCGGGAGCGAATGGATCGCTATCACACGGCCCGATGCCCACATGTCGAACCTCCTCCAGCATCGCTCGCTCGATGGCGGCAGGACGTGGACATTCGAGCGCATGCTCGAAGAAGGCAGCGTCATGCCCGACCTCGTACTCATGAGTCATGGCGTGCTCGCGTGCAGCTATGGCCGCCCCGTTTCCAACCTCATGTTCAGCCTCGATGGCGGGCGCACTTGGCGGGATCACCGGGTCATCTCCGACCGCGCCAACTTCAACTACACCGCCATCCGCGAGATCAGCCCCGGCCGCCTGCTCTACATGCACGACGGCCAGATCCCCGGCACCCTAGCGCGGATCAACTCGCTTTACATCGACGTGGACCTTTTGACAAAATGACGCCTGCCATGAACCGACGCTATCTCCTCACCAGCACCGCCGCCACACTCGCCTCGACTTTGCTTCCTGCTTCAGCTGCAGAAGCGGAAAAGAAAACGGTCTGGGGTATCGCCGAGCTTTGGCAGTGGCTTTACGAGAAGCAGCAAACCAGCGGTCATGATTCTGCGGACTGCCTGCAAGCACATCTCGACCACGGCATCCGCCATGTCATGTGGGCGCTCGGCCGCAGCACGCTCGACTACCAGAGCGCCCTACCGACCTCGACGATGTATGCGGGCGACACGCGTCCGGAAACAAAGGTCATCGGCGATTCATTTCGCCAGCAATGCTCGCTGCGTGCCGCTTTGGCCTACGCTGAGAAAAACGACATGGTCATCTACGGTCGGCTCGGCATGAATCGCCATTACGGCGACGCACTCGGTGGTGCTTTGCGCTCCCACTACATCGCCAAGCATCCCGAGTGGATGGAGCGGCATCGCGGTGGTCAGGTGGATGGCACCAAGGTCAGCTTTGCCATTCCCGAGTATCGCGCCGAGCGCATCGCCGTGCTGCTGGAGGTCGCTCAAATCGGGGCGCATGGCCTGTGCCTCGACTTCTGCCGCCAGCCACCCATCGCCCGCTATCATGCTCAAATCCTCGATCCATGGCTGAAAGCAGGCCGCGATGATCCACGCAAGATGACCGTCGGCTCACCCGAGTTTCTCGCCTGGGCGCAGCATCGCGCTGATTTCGTGAATCTCTTCATGCGTGACCTCCGCGCCCAACTCCGCGAACTGGAGCAAAAAACGAAGCGCAAGGTGCCCGTGCTGGTCCGCATCCCCGAAGCCACGCTGGACCTGAACTTGATGGAAGGCCTCGATCTCCGCACCTGGCTCAAAGAGGACTGGGTGGATGAAATCGCTCTCAATCCATTATGGATCTGGGATTTCAATTATCTTGATACTGCTAAGCCTTATGTCGAACTGGCTCGCGCCCATGGTGCCAAGATCCATGGCGGAGCCAACACCGTCACCGGCAAAGGGGTCACGGCGAACGCACGCGGCTTTCTCGAAAGGATCGCCCGAAACTATGACGAAGGCGTGAATGGCATTGCACTCTTCCAGACTGACGCAGCGCTTCTTGCTCCTAACCTCAAGGCCTTGCTTGGCCCTCTGTTTCCGCATCTCGCCGATGCCACTGCCGTCTCCGATCAGCTCTCCTCAGCTCGAAAAAAACAGCCAAAGATGAGCGAGAGCGAGCGCCATTTCGGACTCGATAATCACAGCCTGCTTCCACAACTCGGCAGAGCCGCCCGGCTAAGTCTGGATACGATTTGAAGAGACGCTAGCTTTACCACGTTTGAACCCAAGTCATGAATCTACTGTTTACCAACATCATAGCCATTCTACCCGAACGACTCGTCGAGGATGCTTGGGTGCTGTGTGAGAAAGGCAAGATCGTATCGATCTCAACAAAGAAGCCGAAAGTCACGACGGAGACGCAAATCGTGGATGGTCGTGGTGGCTATCTTTCGCCCGGTTTCATCGACATCCATGTGCATGGTGGCAATGGCGCGGACTTCATGGATGGCACGAGCGAGGCAGTGCGTGTGGCGTGCCGGGCGCATGCGCGACATGGGACGACAACGATCTTCCCAACCACCACCACCGGCTCGACGGAACAGATTCACGCGATGCTGGACGCAGCGAAGGCTGTGCAGGCCGAGCGACGCGTTGAAAACGGAGCCCGAATCGCGGGCGTGCATCTTTACGGGCCGTTCTTTGCCGAGGACAAGGTCGGCTGCCATTCAGTGGAGGGTCGGAGAGAGCCAACGACGGCGGAGTATCGTGATTACTTTGAAAAAGGCATTGTCGGCATTGCCACCTGTGCGGCTGAGCTGCCGGGCGCGGTCGAGTTTTATCGCGAGGCAAAGAAACGTCGCTGCCTGATCACTTGCGGGCACTCGAACGCGAGCTGGCCGGAGATGGCAGCGGCCTTCAAGGCGGGGATGCGGCATGTGGATCACTTTTGGTGCGCGATGAGCAACGTGGCCTCGGTGCGCTCACGACTCGGCGTGCCGATGCGCGGGAGCATGCTGGAGTATGTGCTCGGCACCGCGGAGATGAGCACGGAGGTGATCGCGGACGGCTGTCACCTCGCGCCGGAGCTGCTGGATTTCGCCTTC
>JBIIUD010000427.1:0-3921 GCA_044340175.1 Verrucomicrobiaceae bacterium | reverse complement strand
TGAGGTGGCGGCGGAGTACGTAGGATTCGAGATCGAAGACGAGTTTGTGGTGGGCTACGGGATGGATTTTGATGGTCGGTTCCGGAATCTGCCATGCATTGGGGTGCTGAAACTGGATGCGTGAGATGATTCAGGTGAAGGTGCTCTTTTTTTCGGTGCTACGGGACCTTACCGGAGTGTCCGAAATCGAATGGCAATTGCCAGCCGAGAGTTCTATGGGCGACTTGGTGGAGAGGCTGTTTGAGCGGTGGTCAGGGCTGCGGGAATGGGATGCCAGTTTGCTGTTGGCCATCGATCACGATTATGTCGGGCGGGAAGCGCTTTTAAAAGAGGGGTGCGAGGTAGCCGTGATGCCGCCTGTGCAAGGCGGGTAGCGGCAGGTGGGTGTTGCGGATGGTGTCGTGAGCGGGGATTTATGGATAGGGAATTGGGTAGAGGGACGTTTGTTTGAGACTGTTTATGAAGATCCTTTTTCCTGTTGCTGCTCTGCTCGCTGTTATTGGTTTTGCCTTTGCTGAGGCAGGAAAGCCTGAGGGCAAACCCAAGGCTTTGCGGGTGCTCATGGTGACGGGCGGCTGCTGCCACGACTACGAAAATCAAAAAGGCATATTGGCGGAAGGGCTCAGCTCGCGGGCCAATGTGGAATTTGATGTCGTGCATGAAGAAGGGCCCGATGGAAAGAAGGACAAGACGCACAAGATCAGCATTTACGAAAAAGCAGATTGGGCGAAGGGCTACGATGTGGTGCTGCACAATGAATGCTTTGGAGGCATCACAGACAGCGCTTTTGTGGAAGGTATCGCCAAGCCCCACTTTGACGGAGTGCCAGCCGTGATGCTGCATTGCTCGGCCCACAGCTACCGTGCGGCAGATACGGATGAGTGGCGTAAGTGCCTGGGGATGAAGAGCATGAGCCACGAGAAAAACCGTGATCTGCTCGTCAAAAACATCGCACCCGAGCATCCCGTCATGAAGGGTTTTCCTGCGGAGTGGCTCGACAAGGCCGATGAACTCTACAAGAACGAGCGCCTCTATGAGAACTTCACGCCGCTAGCAAAGGCATATGGTGAGGACACAAAACAGGATCATGTGCTGGTTTGGACAAACCAATATGGCAAGGGCAAGGTTTTCGGGACGACCATGGGACACAATAATTCGACGATGGAGGATCCGGTGTTTTTGGACCTAGTCGCTCGGGGGCTGCTTTGGGCGTGCGATAAGCTCGATGCCGAAGGGAAACCGATGCCGGGATTCGAGAGTCAACAAAAGTAAATCTTGGGTTTGCGGATCATGTTCTGAGGGCGCTCATGCAAGGTCCTGCTGAGGATCGGTGCGGTGGGGCGCGGTTGCGTTCGTTTGCACCGAGCTGAAGTGACTGGCGCGCATAACGAGGTAACTTTTGCGTGATGGTTTCCAGGGGACGCCTGGACTTTTGTTTGGGTGGCGGAGTTTGCTGCTAGTGGGGTCCCTGTTTTTGGAGTCGGAATGCCGGGGCAATACGCAAACCAGGGGAACGGACGCAGATGACGAAATCTAGGATCTCCAAAATTCTTGCTTTTATTATTCCTGCGATCGTGTATAATTATGGAAATTATGGCAGTTTGGTCGCCGAGTCCTTTGGTGACCGCCCGATTTTCTCTTTTGTCCATGTCTCCTCACCGTTCCTCCTTACTCCTCGTGCTGCTTGTGGCGATGCCACTGGCCCTGTTGGCGTGGTTAGGCACCTATTTGCACACAGATGGTGAGCGCAGGGCGCGGACGACACGGAATGCGATCGTCACTGAGCGGTTGCAGGTGGCCAATCACCAATTGCTTTCAGACTTCAAACTGGCAGTACGGCAGCTTGATCAGGTGGTGGAAGCCGCGGCAGCGACGGCGGAAGTATGCCCGCCAGTGAATCACGCTTGGATGCAGGCCTCGTTTTGTCAAAAACCAGGAACTCAGCCGGTGCTGACGGGCGCTGAAGACAAAAGGAGGGTGCTGCGTGAACCGATGGAATCGTTCCAACGTGGAGCAGACCTCCTGCGTGAACGTGGGGGCCAGAAAGATCAGGATTTCGAACCGTTGGGCATGAATTTGGGGGAAGGGTGGCTGGCATATCGACTTGGGCCAGCTTTGGCTCCGGTGACTCAGGTGAGACTGCCTGGACAAGATGATTCGGGCTTGTTGGTTCGCGAGGGCAAGGCACCTTTTCCAGAGTTGATTCACTGGCATCTTTTGCCTGATGGGCGATTGCATGGTGCCCTTTTGGACAGTCCACGATTTTTTGGCGTTCTGTTCGAGAACATCCCGCCTGCAGGTCTAAAAGCGCTGCCTGGACGAATGAGCCTCATCGTTGGCGATAACAAGGTTTTGCACAGTTGGGGTCTGCGGGATCAGGGAAAAGGTGGTGATGAGGGAACTGCCTTGACTTGTTCTCTGCCTTTTTATAACTGGAAGTTAGGCTATGCCCCCGGAGGAGAGGAGTTTCCGTCCGCAGCACTTTTCCCCATTCTTTTGGGGGTGTCCTCCGGTAGTCTGCTGGTGCCTTCTTTGGCTTGGCTATACTTTAGGGAAAGCAGCCGGGAGATTCGCGTCGCGCAGCAGCGAGTGAGCTTTGTGAACCAAGTCTCCCACGAACTGAAAACGCCGCTGACCAATATCCGCCTGTATGCCGAGATGGCACGCACCGGGGCTGAAAACCGAGGTGATGCGGCCACGATACGACAATTAGCGGTGGTGGAATCAGAGACGGCAAGGCTTAGTCGGCTGATTCAAAACGTCCTCAATTTTGCACGCAAGCAGCGCGACCGCCTGTCTGTGAATGCAATGAAGGTAGAACTTGCCGTCGTCATTAACCGGGTAGCAGAACAATGGAGGCCCGTGTTAGAAAAGCGGGGTATCACTTTGGAGGTGGACATGCCAGATAGTTTGCCCCTCCAGACGGATGCAGACGCAGTGGAACAAATCCTGGGTAACCTGCTGTCAAACGCGGAAAAATACGCGGCGGATGGTCAATGGGTGGGCATCCAGGCTAGGCTGGAAGGGGAAAACAACGTATTGCTCATTGTCTCTGATCACGGTTCTGGCATTCCAGCGGGAAAACAGGAACTGATTTTTGAGCCCTTCGAGCGGCTGCGTTCCGACCTTCGGGAAGGGGTCAGTGGGACGGGAATCGGGCTGACCATTTCACGTGAGTTGGCGGGTTTGCTGGGGGGTAGCCTTTATGCCGACGCGACCTGCCGTGAAGGTGCCCGGTTTGTCCTTTGTCTGCCGCGAAATCATTCAAGTGAGGAATCTCAATCCTAAAGTAAACCCAAACACTCCCAAACGAACGCTATGAAAATGATGATTGCCGAAGATGACGACCACACGAGGGAAGCCCTGCGTGAGGTGCTGACGATGGAAGGCTTTGATGTTGTGCCAGCTGCGGACGGTCAACAGGCGTACGATTTTTTTCGGGAGCAGAGACCTGACTTTGTCTGCCTGGACGTCATGATGCCTGGTTTGAACGGTTATGAAGTCTGCAAACGCATTCGACGACTGGATGAGGACGTGCCGATCTTGTTTTTGACGGCCAAAGCGGAGGAGATCGACGCTGTTCTTGGCCTTGAATTAGGGGCAGATGATTACATGACCAAGCCTTTCGGAGTGAAGGAGATCATCGCTCGCATCCGTGCCATCCTCCGACGTGCAGCTGCAAGGGAGTCAAAACCGGATCAAGTCGATGAATTTTCAATGGATGATTTGCGCATCGTGCAGAGTGAACTGCGTGCCTACCGGGGAACGCAGGAAATCCCGCTCAGTCCACGTGATGCAAAGGTGCTTCGGCTGCTGTTCGAGCGCAAAGGCAAAGTGGTCGATCGCAACACGTTGGCAGATGAAGTCTGGGGTGTGGATTATTTTCCGGAAAGTCGGGCGCTGGACCAGCACATCTCCCAA
>JBIIUD010000426.1:0-3928 GCA_044340175.1 Verrucomicrobiaceae bacterium | reverse complement strand
GCCCGTGCTGAATCCGCTGATCTTGCCGGATGGCATCGTGAGTCAGTCGCGTGCGGATGCCGTTTCAGCGATGAATGATCCGGCGCAGTTTGTGATCACGGGTTTGCCTCCTGGGATGAGCTACAACCCTGTTACGGGAGCGATCTTTGGGAAGGCGACCCGGGCGGGTGCTTTCACGGTGCGCATTACGGCGAGCAATGTGGCGGGCAGCAGTTCGACAACTGCGACTTTGACGGTGGCGGCTTTGCCTCCTGGAGTGGTGGGGCGTTTTGCGGCGGCGGTGGCACCGGAGGCCGTGATCAACGAGGGTCTGGGTGGGAGAGTGGAACTGACGACGACGAGTTCAGGTTCGTTCTCGGGGATGATCGATTTGCCAACCGGGCGGGAAACCTTTTCTGGAGCGCTGGATGCGGCTTTGATTGGCGAGTGTGAGGTATCGGTGTCGATTTCTGGCAATCGAGTACTTGAGGGCGTACTTGAGCCGACGAGTCAAACGTTGGCGGGAACTTTGGGCGATGGCATGGTGGCGGCGGCGGTGACTGGGGAACGCAATCGATGGAGCGCGGCCAATCCGGCAACGGTGCATGTGGGCAGATGGAACGCTGGGTTGCAAATACCTGTGGAAGCAGAAGGTCAGGAAGCGGTGCCACAAGGCGACGGGTTTGCCAGTTTCACAGTCACGCCAGACGGGTTGGCGACCATGGCGGGACGATTGGCTGACGGCACGGTATTGACGGGGGCGGGTTTTGTGACCAGGACGGGCACGGTGCTGGTGCAGCGATTCTTGGATGCGGGAGTCAGTTCGCTGCAGGGTTGGGCGGCCTTGAATGGAACGAGTGCAGCGCGTTGGTTGAAAGGGCCGCAGGCACCGGGATCGCGGACGTATGCGGCGGGTTTTGGTCCTTTGAATTTGGGGGTAACATCGGCCTTGCATGTGGCCCCTGCCGCTGGACAGATTTTGCTAGGACTGCCAAATGCGCCCGGCAATGCGCAACTTGCGATGGTATCGGGTGGGCTGGCCGCACCTTTGAACTTGGTGTTTGGCCTGACGACAACGCATCAAGTGGTGGCACCAACCCCGAACCCGAACCTGCTGACATTGACCGTGTCCCCGGTGACGGGTCGCTACTCCGGGCGCTTCAGCTTGACGGACGGTGGTTTGACTCGGCAGGCGATGGTGGAGGGGTTGACCGTGGGTGGTCAGAGTGCGGGTTACTTTTTGCTACCGAAGGTGGAAGCTCCGATCGCAACGGCACCCCTTCTATCCGGCCAGGCCGTGCTGAGAGCGGCTGGGCCTTGAGGAGCGGTGGTGAAGCGCAAGTTTAAGGTTGAGCATTGTCTCTGCTCATGACGCTCCAGCAGGAGCGTCGGCGGTGGACTCGACGTAGGCTCTTAGACCTTTGAGCCACTTGGGAGCGTCGGCGTGACCCGGAAACTCCTTGATGAGCTTCAGCATGTCGGCAAGGCCGTTAACTGGACTCGGGCCTCTTTGCACAAGGTACTCGGCGCGCTGCCAGCGCAGGGCGGGGTATTCATTTTGCAGCCAAAGGGTAAACTCAGCTTCTGGCAGAATGGATTTGAGCAGGGTGGCCTCGGCGGTTAAGCGATTGTCCCAGAGGGTGGCCAGTTCCTCGGGCTTGTTTTCGAGATACCAGGGCAGGAGGGTTTGCGTCCACATGCCGGCGAGGTCGGCGGGCCGGGTCGTCCATTGATCTACCTTGAGATAACGCTGAAGTTGGAAGGCGGTGACGATGGGGTTCCGATCTCCGGCTAAATCCTGGGACAATTGCCCAAAGGTGCGGCCTTTGAGTTTTTCCGCGTTGGCAAGCACCTCCTGGATGTAAGCCTGGAGTTTCGGGATCAACGGTGCTCGTTCCTTGGCTTCGTGGGCTTCGAGGCTAAGTATCAGGTATTGCAACTGAAGGCGGGCGGCGAGGTCGGGATTGCCGTCATCTTTGGGGTCTGCGTTGCGCCGGTCGTTGTTGCGCTCAATTCGCTCAGCAACGCGTTTTGCCTCCTCGCGATCGAGTTCTTTGCGACCGACGGACACAAGCTTTTCGCAGTCGATGTACAAGGCCATGGCAGAGGCATCGCTACCGACGGCGGCGCGGAGTTTTTGGAGGATACCGGAAAGCGTATCGTTCCGCAGTTTGTCGATTTGTCCTTCAAGTTCGGCGAGTTGCTTGGAGATCGTTTCAATTTGCTCTGGGGTGAGGGCGACGACGGGGCGTTCGGCGGGGGGGGCAGAAGACTGCGCGGGCGCTGAGGAAGAACTGGCGAGGACCAAGCAAAGAGTAGCGATAAGGCGAGCATTCATGGTGAGACGTGGTGGGATCGAAAGAGTCCAGGGGCAAAACGTAACGGAAGGCGCAGACCTTAGGAAGAATCAAAAGCGGTATCAACCTGGTGCCCGGCGGCCAAATTTGCGCTCGAGCTCAGAGTGGGAGATTTGGATCAGGGTGGGGCGGCCGTGGGGGCAGCAGTAGGGCATTTCGCAGGCGGCAAGGTCTTTGAGTAGGGCTTGCAGTTCGGGCAGGGAAAGGTGGTCGTTGGCTTTGACGGCGTGTCGGCAGACCGTGGTGGCGATCATGTCTTCGCCCAGCCGGAGGTTAGAGGCGGAACCGGACATGCCGCGCAATTCCTCAATGACCTGATCCAGCCAGTCCATGGGGTCGTCTGTTTTGAGAAAGGTAGGCAGTGTTTCGACTTTGAAGGTATTCGGACCAAAGGGTTCGGTTTCGATGCCCAGGCGACTGAGGGAGTCAAGATTACGGGAGATGATGTCAGCGTCGCGTGGGCTGAGTTGCAGGGTCAGCGGCATCAGGAGGCGCTGAGTGGGAACGCCTTCGTGTTCCATGGCGCGCCGCATTTGCTCAAACATGACGCGCTCGTGCGCGGCGTGCTGATCCATGAGGACGAGACCTTCCGGGCTCTCGAGGAGGACGTAGAGACGATGCAGGACACCCAGGATACGGAAGCGAGTGAAGTCTTCGGTGGGGTTGGTGGGATCGGCTGAAGCGGAACGGGCAGGGGGCTGCGGCGCGGCGGGCTCGGGGTTGGCGGTGCGCAGGGTGCGTGCTGCGGGTTCAGGCGGAATGAAGGAGCGCGCTGGAGCGGAAAAGGTGGCAGGAATGGGCAGCAGCGTCTGCGCCGGAACGGAAACGGGCGGGGGGTCTGGTTTGAGTTCTAGAGTGGAAGTCTGCTCTGAGACGGTGGGGGGTGTGGCGGCTGGCGGGGTCTCTGTCCACGCATGGGGGCGGGCACTGCTGGTGGGGTGACCCGTGGGCAGGGCGCGGGTGGCGGAGAGCGCGGCGTTGACCGCTGAGGCGACGGCTTCGCGGACGCCATGGCCATCGTGGAAGCGGACTTCTTTTTTGGCGGGATGAACATTCACGTCATAACCGTGAGCGTCCATTTCGAGAAACAGGAAGGTCACCGGATGCTGACCTTTCATGAGGGTGGTGTGGTAGCCTTCGCGCAAGCCATAGCTGATGGAGCTGCTCTCAATAGGGCGCCCATTCAAAAAAGTGAACTGCATCTGCCGGGTGGAACGGCTCAAGCCTGGGCCACCGATGTAGCCTTGAATGCGGATGCCTTTGTATTCGGTGGCGGGCACTTCAACCAAACGACCTGCAAGCTCAGCGCCCACAAGACCCCTGATCCGTTCCAACAGATCCTGTGTGGCTGGCAAGTGGAACATCAACTCGCCATCTCGCGTCAGGGTAAAGGCGGTGCGTGGGTTAGCAATGGCGTGAAGGCGGAACTGCTGCTCGACATGGGCATACTCGGTGGCTTCCGTGCGCAGGAATTTACGGCGGGCAGGCAGATTGTGGAACAGGTTGCGCACCTCGATGACAGTGCCGGTGGCGCCGCCGCAATCGCGCACATGGATGAGTTTGCCACCGTGCACTTCAATCTCGGTTCCGGA
>JBIIUD010000007.1:0-15083 GCA_044340175.1 Verrucomicrobiaceae bacterium | reverse complement strand
AGGTGCCGTGGCAGCGCTTCGCGGATGGCCTGTGTGGTGAAGCGGAAATAGGCATCAAAGACGTGCTGGACGAACTCGCGGCGCAGATCATCCGTCACCACGCCTTTTCCAGCCATGAAGGCCTCCGCCTCAGCCTGCGTGGCACCGCCGCGCTTCAGCATGCGGTCGAGCATGTCCCGCTTGATCGGCAGTTCGTTATCCGAAAAGACGCCGACAAGCCATGGGTCATCCTTCATCGCCGAAAGTCGCTCGCGGCATTGCTCCTGGCAGTACACGGCAAAACCCGGCTCGAAAACCGGGATGACATCCTCCGCATAACCCGTGTGACCGGCTTCCGAATGCGTGACGCCAATCTTTTTCCCAAAGCCGCTCATCAGCCCCAAAGTGACCGTGTACGGCATAGGTGCTTTCGCCAAGCGCAGGACTTCGACATCGGAAAAGCCGCCGCAGCCGTTGAAGCCATGCGCATGAAGCAAATCGAGCGTTTGAGCAGTCCAGGCCTCGCTCGAACCAAAAAGCCGCTCAAACGGCTCCTCTGCGGCGAGCTTAGTTTCCGGCTTCAACGAGCAAACGCCGGCGAAGATAAAGCGCCCGCCCTCTGGATCGATCATCCACCAGCGCTCACCGATTTTTTCGACGCGGAAGAAGCCGCTGGCGTCTTTTTTATCGGTCGCTAATCCACCGAACCGTGTGAAAGCCTCCTTTGCCAAAGGCTGCACTTCGAAGGCTGCCAACGTGCGCGTTTCCCGTCCCTTCCACTCGGCTGAGACAACGGCCTTCGCATCCACGAAACGAGTTTCCGCAGCTGGCGCCGCCAGGACGGGGAGTAACAGAAGGATGTTCCAGGTCATGCCCAAGTCATGACATACCTCCATCACTTAGCAACACACCCGCACCCAAGTTCTTGTGACCATTCAGCAGAGGATGTTCTTCAAAACCACTAGGTTGAACGGCAACACTGGAATCGAGAGTTGAATTCCCGCATCTGAAAGCGATTCCATAGCGATGAACCGTTTCGCCTGCATCCTTCTCAGTTTGCTCACCACACACATGCTCGCCGCCGAACCCTCGGCAGTGGACTGGATGCCGCAGGTGCAGGATGGTACGGCGCTGAGGTGGGTGGATGGGCCTCCGAGGATGTTTGGGAGTGAGGCACGGACGAAGGAGGAGATCCTCAGTTTTCAATATGGGAAGCAGACGATGCTTTTCGATACGCGGCGTGTTCGGCCATTGGAGGGTAAGTGGGAGTGCGCGATGATTGTGGAGGGGCAACGGTTTGTTTGCAGTGGGCACATGCAACCGGCGGACGAGTGGCAGCAGCCAGTGCGCTTTGTGGAGAGCGGTCGCTTCTTTCAGCGGGTGGTGATCGCGGGGCTCATGTTTGCGGATGCAGAGGGCAAGGCGTTCAAAGGCACGGCGCAGCTGGAGATCAGCGTGTGGCCGGACCGGCTGGCGTTTCGTCTGGAGAGTGACAGCAACGCGATGCTGGAGCTGCAGCATGGTGAGAAGAAGGCAAGCGGAAGTCGTAGCGTGTTGCTGGAGGTGCTCGCGAACGCTTCGAAGGCCGTAGTCGAATCGGAGCTGGTAGTGACCCGGGATGAGGCGCTGGGTTGTCATCGGTTGGCGTTGCCGGAGAAACCGTGGAGCAATGCGGGAGGCACCTACTACCCAGAGGAGCATCTGAACCGCATCGACCGCTGGCGTGTGACGCTGCGCAATGATGCCGACGAGCCCACGGTGGCGCGATTGATGTTCACGCAGGAAAAGCATCTTCCGATCACCGGCCTCACGCCGATGCTGTGCGATCCGGACGGCACGCCGACGGGCCTGCCGGTGCAGCTTTCGAAGAACTGGCACATCCGAACAGAAAAGGGCCGCCTACCTCATGACGGGCAGTGGTTTCATGGGTTTGCTTATGTGCATGTGCCGGCGAACTCGCAGCGCGAACTCATGTTTCAGATGGTCCATGCGCGCTACGGTGACGTGTGCGCGGCCTCTCATGCGCAGCTCTGCCTCATCGGCTGGGGGCACAATCAGTTCTGGGATCAGGCGGCGGTCGGCAGCTTTGGCGAGAGCATCTGCTTCGAACCGGGACGCGTGCAGCGCCGTTGCTTCATCACGGATGTGCGTCCGCTGATGACTTTGCCAGACGAGCCAAAGGCAAAGCGCTGGGGCTGGGCGGAGAATGGAGGTGGCGGCGATTTCCTCATGTGGAAGGACGCGCAGGGTCGCTATCAAACGATGAAGGGCACACGCACGGAGTATCGTGCGCATGGCCCGTGCCTAACCGATGTGAGCTACACCGAAGAATCGAGCGGCGGCGAGATCGCGGCGCGCATGGACGTGTCCGTGCCTGCGGCGAACGATCATCTGCGCACCTTTCTGCGACTGCGCTACGACGTGCGAAAGCCGGTGCGTTGGCAAAGGCTCGCGTTCTTCCAGCTCGGCGCGGATTTCTACAACGACGTGCCCGCACGCCGCGTGGCCATCGGCGATGTCACCGGCCTGCGCGAGGAATGGGAGCCGCGTCGTGCGAAGGACGAGTATGATCGTTCCGCGCTGCCGCTCGCAGGCGAGGGTGCCTGGCTCTCCGTGCATGGCGTGGAGCGGGCCGTAATGAAAAAAGGCCACGCGATGGCGAGTCGAGGCCTCATCGTGCGCTCGTGGCGTGCCGTGCTCGGTGGAAAACCCGCCGGGCCACACTTGTCCACCTTTTGCACCGAATGGGGTAAAGGGAACCACAAGACCTCCGTCGAGCTTTCACCGCCACCCGGCACCACCGAGTTGCAGCCCGGCGATTTCGTCGACGCAGAACTCGAATTCGTCATCTTCCCCGCCGATGCCGCCGCTTACTACGGCCCCGATACCAAGCTGCGTGAGATGCTCGCCAACGATGCCGACACTTGGCGTCCCGTGCATCGCGAGGCAAAAGGCAATGCGCTGAAACCCATCGCGAAACGCGGTGTCATCACGAAAAGCTACCCAGTGGTCATCAACGTCGATGGCGAGCAACATGCGCAGGTCACGGTGAAAGGTGGACTCGGCCATGTGCCGGTGACTTTCGCCGGTTTGAAGTCACCAAAGGGCCATCGCGTGCTCGTGGATGGCCAACCAGTCACCCATTGGCAGACAGACTGGAATGCGGCGACTCAATGCTGGCAGATCGTGTGCAATGTGGCGGCTAGCGAAGATCGCGAGAGGCAGATCGAATTGGGGAGCACACCATGAAATGTCTCACCGCCTTTTTGATTTCCCTGCTTTGCCACCGCCCTTCTTCGCTGGCTCTTTGAAGGGATCGTAGTTCGGATTGAGCTTCGGCATTGCGGCTCCTACTTCGCGCAAGTAGTCCGAGAGCTGTTTGCCAAGGCTTGTCGCCAGCTCCGGCTTGGCTGCAGCCAGATTCCTGCTTTCGCCGATGTCGGCTTTGAGGTCGAAAAGATGGTCTTCACCCGTTTCGTAGAAGTGGATGAGCTTCATGTGGCCGCTGAGGATCGCCGAATGCGGGGAGTCGCCCTGATAGTGCGGAAAATGAAACACCAGCGGCTCGCGGGGCCGTTTGACGGGTTCGGATGAGCCGCTGAGCAGATGGGTAATGTCACCGCCATCGAGCAGTTTGGGTAGCGGTACCTTCACACCGGCCCAGTGGCAAAAGGTGGGAAAGAAATCATAACCAACCACTCGCTGATGGGACCATGAGTTTGGCGCGATGCCGGGCCCGCGAATGATCAAGGGCACACGAATACCGCCCTCCCACACATCGCCTTTACCGCCACTCAACGTGCGACGATTCGAGCCGCCATTGTCGGACATGTAGATAACGACCGTGTTCTTCGAAAGGCCCATCACATCCAGCTTGGCCATCAACTCGCCGACCCCACGGTCGAGGTCTTCCGCGATGGCCGCACGGCCAACTTCCTTGTCATCTCTGCCTGACGTCAGCTTCCGATACTTCTCCACCAACGCTGGCGTTGCGTTCTCGGGATAATGCAGCGCGTTGTAGCTCATCTGAATAAAAAAAGGCTTCCCAGCTTCCTGACTGCGCTTCATGAGATCCACCGCTCGCGCCCCCATGCCAAAGATGTCCACCGGGTTCGGCGGCAGATGTGGCGCGGCATCGTGATTGCCGGTTGCTCCATCGCTTTCATCATACCCATGAACCTCCGGTCCACCTCCCTCCAAATGCCATTTGCCGTAGTGGGCCGTTGCGTAGCCCGCCGACTTCAGCATCTGCCCGATGGTGACCTCGTCATCGCGAATGCTCTTCCGATTCTTGCCCTCGATCAAACGATGCCCCATCTCAGCCGGAGCGGCCTTCGTCCAGCCCAGCGCCGCCGGATTCCGCCCCGTTTGCAGGCTGATCCGTGTCGGCGAGCACACCGGAGCAGGCGCATACGCCGCGCTGAATCTCATGCCCTGCTCCGCGAGTCGCGCGATGTTCGGCGTCTGAACGATGCTGCTTTTCGAGTCCGGCATGTCAGGGTGCATCTGGCAAGACAGGCCGCTCCAAGCCTGATCGTCTGAGAGCATGAACAGGATGTTCGGCGGCGCGGCGGCGAAGGTGCTGGAGGCCGCAAGGAGGAGGAAAAGATGCTTCATATGACAAACAACGTCCCCTCTGTCAGTAGCGCTTCAGCGAAGGCAGAAAAGATTGTCAGGATTCGGTCAAGGCTGATTTTGCCCGCTTTGTTGGCATCGAGTTTATCGCACTTCTCTGCACGCTCGGCTTCTTCGGGGCTGAGCGGCGGTGGATTCGGGTGCGTCGATGGTGATGAGCGTTTCGGCGAAGGGCGCGTTGCTCATGTTATAAAGTTCAGCCTTCTCGTTGAGCTTCCACTTCGCATCCCGCACATACCACATGGCGGCGAGTTGGTTATCGAACCGCTCGCGCGGCGTGCCTGCTTCGCCGCGCAGTTGTGGAGCGATGCTGTGCCCATCAAAGACGACTGTCTCCGGCAGTTTGGCATCGATGAGTTCAGCGGAAACTTTGCTTGCGGGTGTTTTTGCGGACGAGTTGGCGATGATAGGTAGGAGACCGTCGCATTCGAGCTTGCTGGCTTTCATGCCTGAGAGCGCTGCCTGTGGCGCTGTCAGGCGTGGGCAGGATGTCCCCATGCACGTGCGAGAGGCTGCAATACATAAAGAAGGGCTTATCCTTGTGAGTGTGGAGGAAGGCCGCGGCCTGCTCGTGCATCACATCGGGCATGTGCCATTTTCGGCAAAATGAGCTCTTTTCCATTCACGCGGTAGCGCTCGGGCTTTGCTTCTTTTTGGCTCCAATACAAGCCTCTGCGGTTGAAGCTCAAGTAGTCGTCAAATCCCGCCTCATCGGTTTCGCCAAGCAGTTAGCCCCATTTGCCGATGGCCCAGGTCATGTAGCCAGCGGCTTTGAAGGTGCGGCCAGTCGCAGTTCCTACTTCGGCATGACTATGCAGGCATCTTGATTCGAAGAACCACTCCGAAACGCAAATCGCCCCGTCTGGATCAGCGCCGCTTTGACCGCATAGAACAATGAGGGCCGCGAAGAATATAATGAAGGGTTTCATGGCCGTGTGAGGCGTTGGCTGAGAGCGATGAGTTTGTCCTTTAACTTATTGAAGTCGATTTGCTGCACGGGCGTGTTTCCAGCGACGGCCATCGCGGCGGCGACGCCGGCGGATTCGCCAAGGATCATCCAGACGGGTTCCATGCGGATGGAGGTCATGGCAATGTGGCTGGCGGAGACGCAGACGGGCACGAGGAGATTCGTGCACTCGCTTTGCTTCGGTGTGATGGCGCGATACGGGATCTTGTAGATGCCTTCGTGCTTCTCATCGAGGTAGAGCATTGAGAATTCGCCGCCGTAGAGCGCGACTTTGCCATCGTGGACATACGTTGCATACGGCCAGTCATCCACACCGTAGGAGGCGAGGCCAATGCTGTCTGCGGGATCGGTGGTGCCTTCGAGGTCTTTTTGAGTGACGATGTAGTCGGACTTCATGCGGCGGGCCTCGCGCACATAGAGTTGATGAGGCCAGCCTTGCGTGTCGTCGAAAATGCCACGCTGAAAGCCGATTTCGGTGGCGAGTTGCTTGAACTTGTCGGGCACGCAATCGTCGGTGCGCAGGAAGTGCGTCATGCCACGCATGAACTCCTGGTCCGCTTTCCAAATGCGGGAACGGGTGGCGTAGTCGCCATCGGGATATTCAGCATTGCTGCCGTAGTTTGTTGGGGCGAGCAAAGCTCGCGCGAGATTGCCCTGGCCGATGGAGTGGATGCGTCCACCCGCCAGTTCATAGAAGCCGAGTTTGCCCTTCATGCGGCGGCCTTCGTCGATCTTGGCCTTGTTCATGAAGCCGCGACGATACAACTCCCACTGCTTCGGGTCGTAGTACTCCGGCGCAGGGATGGGCAGGCGATCCGCGTCCTTGCTGAACTTCCAGCGGAAGCCGTAACCCATCGTCAGGCGATCCGCGCTGCCTTCTGGCTGGGCTTTCATGGCCTGCACAAAGGGCAGCAAGCCGCTCTTCGCATCGCCCGGCGTCACATACGGGTCGATCTCATAGACGGCAAGATTCGGCCGCACACCGGCGAGCGATTCGCCATACTCATCGCGGCTCTCGCGGCCCCAGGTATAGCTCACACCCGCCCGCGCCATGAGATCGCCCTCATACGAGCAGTCGATGAAAACCTGCGCGGTGATGGTCATCGCGTTCGCTTTCGTCGCAGCCGCCACCGGGCATCCAAGTGCATCCGGCGGCGCATGATCCAGTGTGAGGCTGCAGATGCTTGTGCCGTCCTTCTGCACCGCGCTGACGCGATGCTCATGGATCACGCGGATGCGGTATTTCTTCACCAACTCCCGAAACACCTGCCGATACTGCGCATCGTCGTAGTTCTTCGAAAGGATGCTCAAAGCCGTGCCGCCCACCGCCTTCTCGCGTCCCCAGTCCACATGGCTCAAGCCACCACCCGTCATACCACCCAGCCATCGACTCGGCTCCACGATCACCGCCGTGCGTCCCTGTTTCACCGCCGTGACAGCCGCCAGCACGCCACTCGCCGTGCCACCGTAAATGCAGATATCAGGGCTGTCGTTGTTGGCGGCGGGTGATAGGCAAGGCAACGTGCTGGCCGCCAAGGTGCCGGTCATGAAGCGACGACGAGAGAAGGGCAAAGATCTCATAGCGATACCAATCCAATCTCACTTCCCGCCCTTGATGAACTCTTCGCAAGAAAGAAAGCCATCCTTGTTTTTGTCGAACTTGGTGAAGCGATCCTTGGCTTCGTCGCCATTGGATTGCCTGGCGAGATACTCGTCGAGCATGAGCTTGGCTTTGCCAGGGTAGAGGCGGTGGCGGGTTTGGTGGGTGATTGGCCGTTGCCGTTGTTACGAGTCGGACCGCCTTCTTGCGGAGCGCTGTATTCTTCTGTGTTCACCTCGTGCCGCGTGACGATCTGCTTGGTCCAATCCACCGGGTCCGCATCGACCGCACGACCCTTCGAATACCAGTGCGGCTCATTCCAGGGGCGACCATCTTCAAAGCCAGAGTGGTAGACTTTTCTCAGCACGGCGCAGTGATAGCCGTTCGCCTTGAAGTGCTGCGGCAGCGTGATGCAATCCGGCTGCGCCACGCGGAAATGCGCCTTTAAGTCCCACACCTTCGTCACCTCCGGTCGCAGCCCCGTCATGATCGCCGTGCGTGATAGACTGCACACCGCCTGCTGGCAGTAGGCCTTGTTAAAGACGATCCCCCGCGCTGCGATGAGGTCGATGTTCGGCGTCTTGACGATCTTATTGCCATAGCAGCCGAGTTCTGGCCGCATGTCATCCACGGCGATGAAAAGGATGTTAGGTTTCGCCGACGCTGACGAATGCAAGAGAAGGAACAAGAGCGCGGACTTCATGGGCCTGTGTGAACGCCAAAGCACTTCCGATTTAGCAACTTTCACCGATGATTTCACAAGTTCCCTTATCAGTGGCCTTATTTGAGCGGCACGCCCGTCACATCCAGATCCGGCTTCGTATTCCAGCGTGGTGTCCACTCGGGTTTTTCGACTTTGGTGCGGAAGATGACGGTGTTGTCGAGGGCGATGTCGTCGGTCCAGATGAAATTTGCACCTTCGAAGTCGTTGTCGAAATAGGGCTGCTTGGGATCGACTTCTTCGATGGTGTATTCTTTGGCGTTCTTCCAGGTGCTGTCGTCGAAGTCGGAGTCCCACCATTTGACCGGGAGAGGCTCATGTTTGATCTGCGGATTGGCGGTGTCGCCATTGACGGGCCCGTGGAAGAAGTTCTTGGCCTTCCAGTTCGCGTTCGTGACGGTGCCGTCGGCGAACTTCAGGCAGAAGCCTCCGTCACCAATGCTGGTGCCGTATTCCATGCCGGTTTTCGGATCAGCGTTGTCCTTCGCGAGCACGGCGATGGTCATGGGATACTCTGGGAGGAAATCGACGCTGACGACGTTGTGCGGCGTGAACTGGATGCTGTCCACGGCGACGAGTCGCCCGTTGACGTAGAGCATGAACCAATTATCGGCATAAACGTTAAGTTTCATGGTGTCGGTGATGCTCGGCTTCACGAGGCCGGGAGGACCGCCTTTAGCTTTTCCTTTGCCGCCGCCTTTTTTGGGTTCTGTGGTAGCAGGTGGAGGTGGTGGCTCTTCTGCCCTTTTGGATCCGACCGGTCGGACCTGTTCGACAGCATCGCCGCTGGAGTGAATGACTCGTAGCGACGAACTCGCCAGCACCGTGTCCTTCATCGCAGCAATGAGTTCTTCGCGTCCGGGAGAGCCTGCGACCTCCAGTGGCGCAGAGAGAGCATACATCGTGATCACATACGTCTTGGCTCCAGGGCCTTTCGAGTGCGGTGGTTCGTAGCCAAGTTCACCTTTGAAGCCCGTGCCGATCTTGCCGATGCTCTGCGAATCCTTCGCCAGGCTCGCGGTATTCGCGGGGATGTCATAGAGGGTCCAATACCACTTCTTATCACCGTCAGGCGTGACATGATCCATGATCAACGCGTAGCTCTTCGTCGCGGTGGGTGCACCTGACCATTCCAAGGGCGGGCTGATACCATCTCCATCGCCAGTGAACTCCACTGGCAGCTTCTGGAGGTCTTCGACGACGGAACTGCTTAGCATGAACTTGCCATCGCTGCTGCGCGGCTGATCCGGCAGCGCAACAAAGGCTTCCGGCTTGCCACCACGACCACCGCCTTCGCCACGCTTCATCTCTTCGCGTGCTGGAGGTTCATCGCCACGGGGCCGGGGCGCGACACCGGCAGGCGCGTTGCCTGCGAGTTCATCGAGTTCCGGCGTGTCGAGCTTGCCGTCGCGGTTGTGATCGAGCGCGGTGAACTGCTCTTTTGCCTGCGCCATCGCATCGAGGATGGCGACGCCTTTCTTCGCCGCATTAGATTTCGCGTTGTCGGCAAACTCCTGCGCGGTGACGACGCCGTCGCCATTGACATCGAGGATGCCAGGTATCGGGGCCATTCCTGGCCCCTCCGTATTTTCTTCACGGGGCAGGAATGCCCCGGTTACGCCCTTGCGACCACCTTTGCCCTCCTCCTTGCCTTTTCCTTTGCCCTTCTTGCCTTCAGGGCCACCACTGGGCGGACGATCACCACCACCGCCGCCACCTTGACGACGTGCAAAGTAAACTTCATCGGCCGTGCCATCGCGACCATTGTCAAAGTGGAAGGGATAGGTGCCATCGGCCTTGATCGAGTAGCTGACGCTGCGTTTGTCGCCATTCACCTCGTAGCTCAGCTTGTAGCTGTCCTTGCCGGTGCTTTCGAAAGCGGTGATCTTCGCCCCACGCAGCGCGTTGAGCGCCTCGCGCACACCTTGAGCACGCGGTTGCGGATCGACCTGCTCACCTGCCTCCACAACTTCGCCATGGAAGCCGCCGATGACATACGGATACTTGTTTGAGGCATGGTAATGATAGCCGCCGGGCGCTTCATGGCCGTGGCACGCATCCAGATTCGCCACGGGCGAGCCATCAGGCTCCGTGTCACCGTAAACGGGATAACCATCCAGCGCATAAGCCACCGGCATGCCTTTGCCCGCCTGTGCCTGGAGATGCAGCGGCGCGATGTGGTAGTGGTAATCATCCGCGCGACCGCAATGCCCGCCCCACTGATCTAGCTCACCAATCTCTTGAGATACCTCACCACGATTGTTCTGTGGATTAAAGATCGGCACACCATTCACTGCCAAAGCAATGGCTCCGCGCAGAAAGCGGCCTTTGATCATGGCCGGTTCCTTGGCTGGCACCGGCTTCAGCGGAATGCGCCAGGCGTTGTCATCAAAGTAGCTCTGCGGCAGCGGCACCTGCTGCTGCCAAGCGATAATGCCCACCATCATGCTGTGATCTGGCAAGCCGTTCGAGCCCACATAAAGAAACTCATCATCAGCCCGCAGATCGAGCTTCGTGAAAGGCAGGAAGGCCTTCGCGGTTTGCGGAGCGTTCGCCGCGTTGGCAACGGCTGTGGCGGCGAGTTGGAGTATTGAGGCGGTGGAGGCGACTTGTGGGCGCAGAGTGATGCGAGCTTTCGCCTGCGACTCTTGCTCCGTGGAGGCTGAAGCCTGCCTCACTCTCTTTGCGCTCCACTCCTCGAGAATATGCGCTCGCAACGCTTCGCGGTCGGTCGTAGCTAGATCGTGAGCCATGAGGCTCGTCGTGAGAAGGAGCAAGAGGGAGAGCGTTTTCATGATGCCCTTTTTAACTCCTGCTGTGTCAGGACGGCTTCAGTGAATCACAGAAGATTTGTCGAGTTTGTGTAAAGACGCTTCAACGCTGGCGAAACCAGCCCGTGATGCTCATGCGCGTCTTCTTCGCAGGAAGCACCTCGTGCCAGAAGTCTCCGGCCATGAAACACACCAGAGTGCCCATGCGCGGCTCGATCAGGATGAAAGCTCCTGCTTTGTCTCCTGCTTTTGTCCTCAGCTTCAGTTCACCGCCATCGCCGGGCTGCCAATCCGGATTCAAATAGAGAATCGTCGTCACGATGCGGTCGTTGGTGCCCGCGTGACGATCCAGATGAGCCTTGTAGAAGGCTCCTTCGGGGTAGATGGCAAAGTGGCCTTCATACTCAAACAGGCCGAGAAAGAGGCGCTGATTCAGCGCCAGTCGCAGCAGCTCCAGCTTCACCAAATAGACGTGTTGCTCCACCGACGCCACATCCGTTTGGAGCCACATCACCTGATCACGACGGATGTCGTCACGAACCTCGAGGCTCAATCCACGCCCCACACCAGCCCGCTTGAAATCACCGCGCACATAAGCCTCCTCACATTCCGTCCTTAGCCTCAGCGACTCCGCCTCACCAAGACACTCAGGCATCGAAGCCCAACCAAACTGGCCCATCGCATTAAGCATCTCGATCATGCGTCCACAAACGAGAGCAATCGGGCACTAGCGAGACAAATCGTCCGCAGCCTGGGTAGTAAACCAAGAACTTTGTCAGCATCCAGTAAAGACGATGGCCCTGGAATCAAAATCGGACACATTGGAAGCATGCGCCTCCTCATCATCGACGACGACACCGAGCTCTGCCAGCTCGTGGCCGACTACCTCAAGCCGATGGGTTTCGAGGTTGAAATGGAACATGATGGCGAGCGAGGAGCCGAACGCACGACATCCGAGCCATGGGCCGCCATCATCCTTGATGTCATGATGCCCGGCTGTGATGGGTTTGAAGTGCTCCGGCGTATCCGCCTGAAGTCGAACGTGCCCGTGATGATGCTCACGGGCCGCGGCGAGGAGGTGGACCGCATCGTCGGCCTCGAACTTGGCGCGGATGACTACCTGCCGAAGACGTTTTCCTCCCGCGAGTTGCTCGCTCGCCTCCGAGCGCTGCTACGGCGCACGGGTTGGATCGCTGAAACGGCTGCGCCGGCGCCCGTCAAAGAACTCGTCATCGGCGAGCTGCGCCTCAATCCTGAAACGCATGCCGTGGTGCTCGGTGCCGAGCCTTTGCAGCTCACACCGGCAGAGTTTGGCCTGCTGCTCTCACTTGCCAAAGCGCATGGCCGTGTCAAAACCCGCGAGCAGCTCATCGAGGAGGTCGCTGACCGCGAATGGGATGTCTTTGACCGCGCCATCGACATGCACATTTCCTCCTTGAGAAAAAAGCTAGGCGATGACCCGAAGGAGCCGCGCTTCATCAAGACCGTACGGGGTTATGGCTATCAACTCGTGACCCCCAGTAACCGGGCCATTCCTGGCGTGGCTCAATGATGGGGTAGGAGTGCCCCGAATACTTTATGAGCCGCCTCAAACTCCCGCTCTACGGCAAAATCCTCTCGTGGTTCGCTCTGAACCTCGCGGTGTTAGCACTGCTTTTCGTTTTCTTCCTGCAAGCGCAGTTCAAGCTTGGGCTTGACTGGATGCTCTCAGGGGAACCGGGGGATCGCATCGCGGCCATCGGCGAGAGCGTGACCTTCGAGTTTTCCCGTCTCTCGGAAACCATGTGGTCTGCCCGCTTGAACGAGTACGATCAAAAGCATGGCGTCACGTGCGGTCTTTTTGATGGTCGTGGTCAGCAGGTTTTTGGCAATGCCATCACGCCACCTGCCGCGGTGCTTCCCAAGCTCATCGACCGCCGTCCTCCCGGAGAAGGCGCCCCCCGTCGGGCTCCGGGCCCTGTCTCCAAACGCCCCACGGATGCCCCCCCGAAACCGCGCTTCATGCTGCGTGCTGGCGATCCCGCCCGTTACTGGGCAGGCATCCATCTCGACCTCGTCGCCCAAGGCGGCCACTCACTCACCTTGGTCATGGTCTCTGATAGCATCAGCGGCGGCGGCCTCTTTTTCGATCTGCGTCCTTGGCTCTGGCTTACCGTTGGCGCACTGCTCATCTCCGCACTCATGTGGCTGCCCTTCGTGCATGGCATCACCAGCTTCATCCGCACGCTCAACACCGCCGCCGGCCGCATCGCCCATGGCAAATTCGATGAAAGGATCGGCAAACAACGCAACGACGAACTCGGCGAGCTCTCCACCTCCGTGAACACCATGGCCGCGCAGCTTGGCGACTACATGGCCCAGCAGCGCCGCATCACCGCCGATGTCGCCCACGAGCTGTGCAGCCCCATCGCTCGCATGCAGATGGCCCTCGGCGTGGTGGAGCAACGCAGCACGCCCGATCAGGTCACCTACCTACAAAAGCTCGACCGCGAACTCCAGCACATGGCGAAGCTCGTCGAAGAAGTCCTCGCCTTCACCAAAGCCGAGACTATCCCCGACCGCGAAACGCCCGAAGACATCGATTTGCGCGCACTGATCCAAAACGTCCTCGCCCGCGAAGCGCCCGAAACCGCCGTCCAAGTCACCATCGGCGACATCAAACTCCATAGCCTCCGAAATGCCCTCGACCGCGCGATCGGCAATGTGCTGCGCAATGCGGTGCGCTACGCATCAGACATTGAGATCCAAGCCAAAGCCGAAAGGATGCGGGTCACCGTGGAGATTCTTGATCGGGGGCCGGGCGTTCCTGAGGAGGCGCTGTCACGCCTTTTTGAAGCGTTTTTCCGACCTGAAAGCGCGCGCGGACGCACCACGGGTGGCAGTGGACTCGGGCTAGCCATCGCCAAACGCTGCATCGAAGCCTGCGGCGGCACGATCAGCGCCCACAACCGCTCTCAAGGCGGGCTGGCAGTGGCAATCTCCTTGCCTGCGCCAGCCCACGAGTGATTTTCTCCAGTTGTGCCCCCCGATTTTGGCGCTTAACTGAGCGGCCCTATGGCAAAATATCAGATTCTCGTCGCCGACCCCATTTCCGACAAAGGCATTGAACTCCTCCAGTCCGAGCCTTCCTTCGACGTGGTCGTCAACCTTGGCCTCAAACAAGAAGCCGACTTCGCCGCCGCCGCCGCAGGTGCGCACGCCATCATCGTCCGCAGCGGTGTCAAAGTCACCGCCAAGGTCATCGAAGCTGCGCCGAACTTGAAAGCCATCGGTCGGGCCGGTGTCGGCGTGGACAACATCGACGTGCCCGCCGCCAGCAAGCGCGGCGTCGTCGTCATGAATACCCCCGGCGGCAACACCATCTCCACCGCCGAACAGGCCTTCACCCTCATGATGTCCCTGGCCCGCAAGACGCCCCAGGCGCACGCCACCATCATCGAAGGCCGCTGGGACCGGAAGAAGTTCCAGGGCACCGAAGTTTTCGGCAAAACCCTCACCGTGCTGGGCATGGGCCGCATCGGCGCGGAGTATGCCAAGCGCGCCAAAGCCTTTGGCATGCGCGTCGTCGCTTACGACCCCTACCTCTCCAAGAACCGTGCCGAGAACCTTGGCGTGGAGCTTTGCGAGGACCTCGATGACGCCGTCATCCAGGCCGACTTCATCACCATGCACATGCCGATGACGCCGGAGACGAAACACATGATCAATGCTGAGCGCTTGGCCAAACTCAAAAAGGGCGTGCGCATCATCAACTGTGCCCGCGGTGGCCTCATCGACGACAACGCCCTCGCTGCCGCACTCGAGTCCGGCCACGTTGCCGGCGCTGCGCTGGACGTGTTCGAGGTCGAACCGCCACCTGCCGACTACCCCTTATTGAAGGCCCCAAACACCGTCTTCACCCCTCACCTCGGCGCGTCCACTGACGAAGCCCAGGAAAACGTCGGCATCGAGATCGCGGAGACGATTCGCGAAAACCTACTGAAGGGCACGGTCGTCAACGCCGTCAACATGCCAAACGTCGATCCCGCCACCCTAGCTGCCCTGGGACCTTTCCTCATCTTTGGCGAGCTGCTCGGTCGTCTCGTCTCCCAGCTTGCCCCCAGCCATTCCAATGTGGTGCGCATCAACTACTGCGGTAAGGTCGGCCAAGGGGACACCACCCTCATTTCCCGCGCTGTCTTGAAAGGCTTCCTGGAGCGCCCCGTTGGTGCCGATCAGGTGAACTACATCAATGCCACCGGCGTCGCTGACAACCTCGGCATCCGCTTCACCGAAAGCCGCCTGCCAGAGCCCTCCGAGTTCAACGACCTCATTGAGGTGGAAGCCTCGAATGGCACCGACACCGCCAACATCACTGGCACCTTCTTCGGAGGCGATCCCCGCATCGTCAAAGTCAACGGCCGCCGTATC
>JBIIUD010000425.1:0-3935 GCA_044340175.1 Verrucomicrobiaceae bacterium | reverse complement strand
CGCGCTCGGTGAAGTTTCCGCGAGCCATCTCATAGTCGATGGCGAGCTGCCAGAGCGGGGTGTTTTGAGGCCCGTCTTGCGTCAGCATGTCCGCGCAGCTCGTGAAGGGCACGCGGATGTCTTTGCGGGAAGGGACGGGAAGGACGGGGGAGAGGCGTTTGATTGAAGATCCGACTGATTCCACGAATCGGTCGGATTTCACCTGGATGAGCTGCTGCTGACCCAAGGCATGAATGATGACTTCTTCTGCTGAGAATGGGGTTTCGGCTTTAGCCGATTCACCCTGAATGCGGTTATGGTCGCAGCCACTTTGCCAAATCAGTGTCTCATGCCAACCGCCATCCATGCTGAGCGGCACCCTGTCGATCTCAATGACCTCCATCATGCCACCGCCAGTCGAGATGGCGATGAGCGTGTGAGTCTCATGCTCGTTTTTCAGCGTGAGCCGGTAGGTGTTCGGATGCGGATCACCGACATCGACGGTTTCAATGCGCAGCTTGATGCCTGCCTCCGTGAGGGCTTGAGCAGAGTTTGGCAGACGCTCGTCATCGGCTCCCCAGCCAAGCAGGCCGCCAAACAAGCCCATGTCACTACCCTGGCTGTCATGAGTGGTCGGTAGTGAACCTTCGCGATCAAACTCCACGAGCACCTCAGTGATTTCGCCATCCATCAAATCCCGAGCGAGTCGCCCTATTCGCAGGGCTGCGGCACAGTGTGAGCTGGACGGGCCGCGCATCACGGGGCCGATGACGTCGTTGAAAATGGAGACGGGTGTCATGGTGATGTAGGGGCACTGCGGCCTTCGTTGAAGGATTGGTCCAGAAGAGCTTTGAGTTCGGTTGCGATTTTGGGATGCTTGAAGAAAAGATTCGTGGTTTCGCCGGGATCAGTGTCGAGCTTGTAAAGCTGGGCGGGAGCCTCGGGCGCGGTGTCGGGTAGAGAGAAGGGCTTGAGCTCGCCCTTGCGGTAATTGTTTCCGCCAGAGTCGCGGTGGTCGAGGTATTTCCAGGCGCCGCGGCGGATGGAGAGTGTGCGCTTTCCACCAAAGGCCTGGGTGAGCAGGTAGGGGCGAATGGGTGACGTGGCGGTGTCTTCAAGCACAGGTAGGAGATTGAAGCTGTCTTCAGCGGCTTTTGGCGGCAACTCTGCTCCGGTGATGGCTGCGATGGTGGCCATGATGTCGGTGAGACTTGCGAGTTGATTGCTGGTGCTGCCGGGCTTCACTTTGCCGGGCCAGCGCACGATGAGTGGCACGCGGTGGCCGCCTTCCCAATTATCGCGTTTCACGCCGCGCCAGGGTTTGGCTCCATCGTGACGATGATCAGATCGCATGTGAACGACGCTGGTGACTTCAGGACCATTGTCGCTGCTGAGGATGACAAGTGTGTTGTCGGCAATGCCGATTTTTTCGAGATCGGCCATGAGTTCACCAACGATGTGATCGAGTTCATGGATGAAGTCGCCATGCGGACCTGCTTGCGACAGTCCTTTGAACTGCGGTGCTGCGAACGATGGCAAATGCACGGCCTGCGTGGCGTGGAAAAGGAAGAAGGGCTTTTGCGGTGCAGTGCGAACGTGCTTCTGAATGAATTCGCGACTCTTCTTCAGAAATAGGAGATCCACCTCCTCCATCGGATAATCCGGTGCGATGTAGCCCGCTCGGCAATCATTGGCATAAGGGTGCCTGGGCAGCTTGGATTTATCAATGAGGCCCGTTGGTGGCACAGGGACGCGGTCGCCATCAATGAAAGCATAAAGCCAATCTGTGGTGGGGCAGCAGGCGGTGCCGAAGAAGTGATCGAAGCCGATGTCGAGCGGCCCACCCTCAATGCGGCGAGAGTAATCAATGCGCAGCACCTCCGCCAGATTACCACTGTGAATCGCTGCGCCTGCCTGATCGCGGAAGGTCAGTCCCACATGCCATTTACCGATGGCGGCGGTGCTGTAGCCTTGCTGCTTCAGCATTGCCGGAAGTGTGAGGCGATCTTTCGCAATCAACGACGGCCCACCCACACCCTGAAACACTGTGCCACCATTCGGCACGCGAAACGCCATCTGGCCTGTCAGAAGGCTGTAACGCGATGGCGTGCAAACGGTGGCCGGGCTGTGGGCATCGGTGAACCTGATGCCGTCCGCTGCGAGCTTGTCGATGTGCGGAGTGGGTACTTTGGATTCGGGATTGTAGCAGCGCACATCGCCGTAACCGAGGTCATCGGCAAGGATGAGAAGGATGTTTGGGGGGGAGGTTGAAGCCTGAACAAAACCGCCAGCAAGTCCGATGATTGAAAAGAAAGTGATGGGCTTGTTCATGATCTGGATGCAGCCCTCCCAGGTTAGGCGCCGCTAGTTTTGCTGTCTTGGGCAAGTTGGTCATCGATACTGACAAAAACCGCACAAAGTGACTTCGCAAAATCGAGATGAGGGTGTCGGGCATGCTAGTACCCACCGACTCAAATGGAAAACGAAGGGTTGTTTCATTGGCGGGTTGTTGGGTCGTTTTGAAGAGCTGTTTGCGATGCGAGATCGACAAACTTTAGGGACATGGGCTTTCCCGATTTCAAAGTGACGCTGAAAGTGTTTTTTCCTTCGCGTAGCAGTTTGGCGGGAATTAGCCAGGCCCGGAGTTCATCCGGCTTTGCAAACATTGAAGGATAGGGGACGGAAAAGGGTTCGCTGACATCCGGGGTGGAAGGGATTGCTTCATCATTGAAGTTGGCGGTCATTTGCGAGTCCATGAGCGACTTGTCAGTTTGGATGCGGATGCGCATCGCTTGCTTCCAGCCCTGTGCCGGTGCAGCAAGATCGAAGTGAAACTTCGCCGTTTGTGCCGACTCGAGTAAGTGAGGAAGGGGTAGCGGTTTCATGCTGGGGGCTCGCCAGCCTGGGGCTAAAAACCAGTGCTGTGGCTGTTGTGCGAGGGTTTGAGGGTCACGCAACGCTTTCAGTGCGTCAAATGGGGGTTCGCCAAAAAGACCACGGCCTTCGCCCTGTCCATGCTGCCGATAGTAGGCAAAGTTGAAGAGGCTGATGCCATCGGCTCCGCGAGCGTAGGCGAGATGCGCGGTGGTGTGGAGGTGCTCGCGGGTAGCACGTCGGAAAGGGAAAACGTCGTAGCCTGTGGTGACTTTGTCTCCTTTCCAGAGGGTGTGGCAGAGTTCGAAATAAAGGGCCGCCCCGTGTGTCTGCTTTCGGATGATGGCGAGGTCGTGCTGCTGCGTGGTGAAGTAGTGAGAAGAGGCGTTCACCATATCGAGTCCTGCAGCGACGAGCGCTTTGAGATCAAGTCCCAGCACGTCGAGTGCGGGCAGATAGCACGGGACGCGGGCGCAGAGCCAGCGCTTGGGGCCAAGCATTTGCCGCACTTCTTTGATGAGGCCAGTCATGATCGCGCGGCGTTGCTCTATCGGTGTTTCTTCGGTGCGGAAGTAGCTATAGAAGCGGAGGAAATCGAGTTCCAGGCCATCGAGATCGTAGTTCTCGCAGAGTTCACGAATCAGCGCGAGCTTCTGCGCACGCACTTCAGGAATGGCAAAGTTGTGCACAAGGTCCGCGCCACGCATTGAGCCGGGTTTGATGCGATACTCCGGGTGCTCGGCATAAAAGCGCGTCACACTCATACCGATGCTGCTGCCTGGCTTGTCACCAGGTTGGGGGTCGACGAACTCCTTGTGATGCGCGTCGTTCATGCGGAGGGAGATGAAGGCGGCCTGCCCTTTTACTCGACAACGGTCGATGAATACTTTCACGATGTCACCGCCGTCGAGTACGAATTGACCGAACGAATCCGGCTTCTGATGATAGCGTTCTTTGATCCAGGCGTAGTGCTCGTTCAAGTCAATCACCTTGCTTGGCCATAGTGGCACCATGCCGAGTCCGGGTTGAAGGAAATGAGCGTCCACAAGACCGGCGACCTCATCGACCGTGGCTTCGAGCAT
>JBIIUD010000424.1:0-3938 GCA_044340175.1 Verrucomicrobiaceae bacterium | reverse complement strand
GGTGACGGATGATCTGCGCCGCGAGTTCGTCCAGCACGTCTTTGATGCCTATTTCCGCTTCACCACACAGGCCATCCGCGAAGCGCTGCCACGGCACCTATGTCTGGGCTCACGCTTTCACGGACCGGCGAAGTCGGTCAGCGGCGTGTGGAAGGCTGCAGGCAAGTGGTGTGATGCCATCTCGATGAATTACTACGACCACTGGAGCCCACAGAAGGATCACCTGAGTCAGTGGCATGAATGGTCGGGCAAGCCCTGCCTCATCACCGAGTTTTACGTCAAAGGCATGGACAGCGGTATGGCGAACACGAGTGGCGCTGGATGGGTCGTGAAGACACAGGCGGATCGCGGCGCGTTTTATCAAAACTTTGCGCTCGGACTGCTGGAGTCCAAAACCTGCGTCGGCTGGCATTGGTTCAAATACATGGACAACGATCCCGCGAACACCAAGACCGATGCCTCGAACCGCGATAGCAACAAAGGCATCCTCAACGCCCGCTACGAGCCCTACACGCCGCTGCTCGATGCCATGCGGGAGCTGAACTCGCGCATCCATCCGCTGATCCAGCAGTTCGACTCCGTTCCAACTTCGCCGTGAATCAAATCGCTATGCCACTGAGCGTCCCGGTGCTGCTGCTGAACTTGTCCGCCTCAATCCCGAGACCTTGAAGCATGGAGACGAAGAGGTTCGCCGTTGGTGTGTTGTTTTGCGTGTCGAAGGCAAGGTGCTGGCCGTGCTTGAAACCGCCGCCGGCGAGGATGAGCGGGAGGTTTTGGTTGCTGTGGGAGTTAGCATTGCCGAGGCAGCTCCCGTAGAGGATCTGGGTGCGGTCAAGTAGTGTGCCGCCGGTTTCATTGACGGATTGAAACGCTTTCAGAAGGTCGCCGAAAGCCGTCATCTGGGCTTCTTCAATTTTCTTCAACTCGGCGATCTTGTCGGGTTCGTTGCCGTGATGGGTGAGGCCGTGGGTTTCGCTCTTCACGCCGGGCACATGCGGCACGACGCTGAAGGTGCTGAGCGAGAGCGTGACGACGCGCGTGCTGTCCGTCTGCAAAGCGAGGCGGATGAGGTCGAACATGAGTTTTGATCTTGCGATGACCTCATTGGCATCGGCGATGTCTTTGGGCTGCGGGTAGTCCACGTTGGGTTTGGGCCGGTTTTCCCACTCGATGTTGCGCTGGAGCCGGATTTCGAGTTCGCGCACGCTTTGGAAGTATTGTTCAAGTCGCGCTCGGTCTTCCGCTGCGGTGTTTTTTTCGAGTCGCTTGGCTTTGTCGAGGATGAGATCGAGCACGCTACCCCCGGCTTCGATGCGGCGCATGGTCGCAGCTTTTTCTTCGGGTGTTCCGGCGACGAACAAGCGTCGATACAGCCTCTCGGCGCTCGTCTCGGAGGGCAAAACAACGCCGGAGCGCGAGACGGCGATGGAGTCGGCATAGTGCTCGCCCTTGCGCACCGAAACGGCGAGCGAGGGAAAGCGGGTAGCGAGTCCGAGTTTCTCGGCGGCGAGTTGGTCGAGCGAGAGGCTGTTGCGAAACGTGGGCTGCCCCGGATGCGGCGCGCCCGTGAGGAAGCACTGGCCCGCGTGATGATTCCCATCAACGCCCGGATGCGAGAGGCCACTGAAGGTGGTGAGGTGCGCGCGATGCTCGGCGATGAGGTCCAGATAGGGACTGGAGGTCTCCCCTGGCTTTGGGAAGAAAAACTGCGGCATCATGCCCAGAGGCACATGAATGGCGAAAAGCCGCTTTGGTGGCAGCTTTTCAGCCGCACGCCCGATGGAAGGCAAGGCGAGGCAAGCGCCAGCAGCGCGGAGGAAGTTGCGGCGGGTTGTCATGGTCTCGGAGAAAGCTGGTAAAAGATTTGGGGTAAAACAATGGGAATACAGAAATGGTTTGGAGCCTTCTCTGTTCTTATCGTTTGGCTGAAGCTAGACTGTGGCAGATGGAATACGTCGTCGAAGAGTGATACTCGACATGCCTTGCTTGGTCTTTTGTCGTCGATCCTTTATTTGGGGTTCACTTCACGGGCAGCACAAGATGCGACAGCGCACCGGGATTGTGATGAACGTGCTCGGTGGCAACGGCGGTTTTGTTACTGGTGATGCCTTCGGCGGTATTGGGGGGCGATCACTGAGGGGGAAGTCGGCGGCGCAGAGCGAGCGGACGGAGTTGGGTTTCATGCAGATGAAAAGCATTTTGGGTTGAGGCGTTGTTCGGTTGGACGATTGGATGAAAGCCATAACGGCAGAGGATTGGGCGAGAGCAGGTCATCAAAGAGCCAAATCACGCTTTCAAATGCAGGAGGTCAATTTACGTTTCTTCGATCTTCTGTGTAACACTTTGGCGTGTTCGTGGAGATTCTGAGTGCTGATCATGCTCACCGACGAACAACAAGAACGCTTTACCCGTTTGTGGACGGAGGTGCAGCCGTCGGTGTCGGGGTATGTGCATGCGATGGTGCGGGATGATGCGGTGGCAAAGGACATCGTACAGGAGACAGCGCTGGCGCTGCTGCGGAAGTTTCCGGCGTTTGATGTACAGCGTGAGTTTCTGCCATGGGCGCTGGGGGCGGCAAAGTTTGAGATTTTGGGCCATTGGCGGGATGCGGGGCGGTGCCGCGTGGTTTTTGATGATGCGCTGCTGGAGCAGTTGACCGCCAGTTGGGCCGAGGTGGCCCCGCAGATCAGTGACGAAGAAGCCGCCTTGCACACCTGCTTGGAAAAACTGGCCCGACATGCTCGCGATGTGGTGCAGATGCGTTATTTTGATTCGTTGGACTCGCTGGAGATCGCTCAGCGTCTCGGCTCCACCGCAGGCGCGGTGCGGGTGATCTTGCTGCGGATTCGCGCGCAACTCCGCGAGTGTGTGGAGCGTCAGTTGGGCCTGGAGGGCGGCGCGACATGAGCCGGGCGGATGAACTCATCGCCGCGTATTTGGATGATGCGCTCACGGAGGCCGAGGAAGCGGAGCTGTCGGCTTGGCTGCGAGAGGATGCGGCCAATGTGAGGACCTTTGTCGAAGCCAATGCGCGTGAGCAGCAACTCCGTGCTGTGGTGCTCGCGCGGGGTGAACTGCGGTTGTTGGATGCTGGGTCACATGCAAACTCGAAGCATCCAAAATCAGCCCATCGTAGGCTGTCTGTTCGGCTAGTCACCATAGCGGCGGCAGCCGCTGCCATCGTCCTTATCGGTTCGTTGATGCTTTGGCAAAATCCTACTTTGCATGAGGCGCGACTCGCCGGTGAAGTGGCTGGTGTGAAGGTGGAGCGCGCGGGTGTCACACTGGATGCGGTGGCTGAGATGAAGCTGGGTGCGGGCGATGTGGTGCGATCTCAACGTGGGGGTGCTCGGATTGTGATCGTGGATGAGGAGACGCATTTCACCTTGTCGCCACGCTCGGCAGTGGTGCTGCTGGAGTTGCGCGGGCAAAAACGTTTTGAGCTGCGTGAAGGCAGTGTTGCCGCCGAAGTCGCGAAGCAGCGTGACGGACCGATGATCTGGCTCACCGATGATGCCGAGGCACACGTGCTTGGTACGAAGTTTGGTCTCTCGGCAGATGCTTTGCTAACGCGGTTGGATGTCAGTGAGGGCGCAGTGCAGTTCCAGGGACGTGCGAATTCGGAAACGACCATTGTTCGCGCGGGACAGCTTGCTGCGACGGACTCGCAAGGCGTCGTTATGCCGGGTGCGCCGGAGCCATGGCAGGTGTCACAAAGAAAGACCTTTGGCTGCGAGGTGATCTCGTTTCACAGCCAGCATGCGGATGCTGAAGTTGGCGTCAATGTGCTGCTACCGCCGGGTTATCAGGACGAGCCCTCACGCCGCTACCCAGTGCTCTATTTTTTGCATGGCTTAAAGGGTAACGAGCACACGGAAGCCGCCCGCTTCAATCGGCGATTCCTGAACGCGATGCGAGTGGGAGAGACGCCGCCATTC
>JBIIUD010000627.1:0-2911 GCA_044340175.1 Verrucomicrobiaceae bacterium | reverse complement strand
CAACGAGGTGCAGGAAGTCTACCGTGCGCAAGGGGTGGAAATCAACGACAAGCACGTTGAGATCATCATCCGTCAGATGCTGCGCAAGGTGAAGATCAACGAGACGGGCGACACGAACTTCCTCTGGGGAGATCAAGTGGACCGCACCGAATTCGAGAAGGAGAATGCCCGCGTCACCGAAGAAGGCGGTAAGCCAGCAGAGGCTGAGCCCGTGCTTCTGGGGATCACCAAGGCCTCTCTTGAAACGGAGTCGTTCATTTCCGCCGCGTCCTTCCAAGACACCACTCGTGTGCTCACTGAAGCCGCCACTCTTGCCAAGTCTGACTTGCTGCGTGGCTTCAAGGAAAACGTCATCATGGGTCACCTCATCCCAGCAGGCTCAGGCTTCTGGAGTAACCGTGATTTCGAAGTCGAAGAGACGGAGCGTCCAAGCTTCTCCACGCGTGACAGCGTGGATGACGACGCCCTGCGCGCCTAATCGATTCACCATCTTACTTGAGGAGCCCCTGATCGCCTTTGGCAGTCAGGGGCTCTTTTTTTTGGTGCTAGACTTTTTCAGCATCTGGAGTGCTGAGGCCCTAGATGTTTGGGTATCATCTGTGGGTGCGAGGTCCCATTTTAGCATTGACGGATGAGCGACTTTGAGGCAAAACCTTGGCCCTTCATTGCTCTTTTCTATGAAATTGCCTATTGCCTTTTTTAGCTTGCTGACCACCACGACCGTGTTGACCGCCGGTGAAACCACGCCTGCCTCAAAGGCTCTGATTCCAGAACAAAGTGCTCCCGCTGTGAGCCCATGGGAAACAACGGCAGCTAGCGGGCTCGGACTGACGGCAGGCAACAGTGAGGCCATCCATTTCAGTGCGCAGTTTCTGGCGTCCTATTTGAAAGACAATGATGAGCTTTATCTTGGGGCGGACTACTTTTATGCTGAAGGGGCTGGCGTGCAGACGACCAACAACGTCCGACTGTTCTCAACCTACAACCGCTTGCTTTCGGAGCGCTGGTATCTGGGCGGTGCAGCCGAGTATTTTCAGGATGAGTTGGCGAACTTGGACTACCGAATCAGCGCGATTCCGCATGTGGGTTACTACTTGTTGAAGAGTGACGCGGTCAAACTCGCCATTGAGGCGGGTGGCGGCTATCTCTGGGAAAACCAAAGTGAGCGCCGGGACTATTGGACACTGCGCTTTGGGCAGCGACTGGAATGGCAGTTGAATGAACGGGTAACCCTCTGGGAGAGCCTGTCCTTTGTGCCTGAAGCGGCTGATTTTGGCAACTACTACCTCATGGCCGAGGCGGGTTTGAAAACACGCCTCTCAGACCGCTGGGCTTTGCGCACTTTTGTTCGTAGCACTTATGACGCGACACCCGCGGGTGGTCGGGAGGAGAATGACCTCTCCGTGATCGCGGGCCTGTCCTATGCCCTGGGAGGTCTTCCTGCCGAAGAGACGGCCCCTGTCCGGCGCTCGCTTAAACCCGCGAATGCGGCACCCGCTGCACCAGCGTTGGGGTGGTCCCGCACCGCCGCTGTTGGGTTTGCCACCTCGCAAGGGAACTCAGAAGCGCTTCTGGTGTCTGCTGATCTGGTGACGGAATACCGAGGTGCTGAAAACGAACTTTTTCTGAATGTGGGTGGAGCTTATGGTGAAAACGCGGGTGTCACCAATGTCGAGAATGCGCGTGGTTCTGTGCAGTACAATCGGCTGTTCTCGGAGAACTGGTTTGGTGCCGTCGCATCCCGTTTCCTATATGACTCGATTTCCCAAGTTGATTACCGGGTCCTGCCACGCACCGCTTTAGGGTATTACTTCATCAGAACAGACGCAGTGCAATTGTCGGTCGAAGCTGGGCCAGGTTTCCTTTGGGAGGAAGTGGGCGGTGTGGCGGCGGATTACTTCACTTTGGAAGCCGTACAAAAGCTCACGTGGAAGCTGAGCGACACGATTTCCATTGGTGAGACTTTGGGTTACGTCGGCAGCCCTGAAGACTTTGACGATTACCTCATCCTGGCAACCGCTTTTGTGGATGTGGCCATGAGTGATCAAATCAGTTTTCGCACTTCGGTGACGAACACGTTCGACAACGTGCCCGCTGCAGGGGCGAATCGTAATGATTTGATCCTGAGTGCAGGCATCGCGGTGAAATTTTAAAACGCGCTAAGGAACGATCGAGGTTCCCGCTTCATCCGAACTGGTCCCATAGGAGCTTCACCACGAGCACGAAGACCACCAGTAGGAAGGCCACGCGGATGAAGGGAGCTCCGTGTCGGATCACAAGTCCGGAGCCGAGACGGGCACCGATGAGTTGACCCGCCACCATCACTGCGGCGACGTCAAACCAGATGTTTCCCACTGACAGGAAGACCAGGACCGAGGCGACATTGCTGGTCAGATTCACCATCTTCGTGTAGCCCGTGGCACGTGTCAGTTCCAGGCCGAGCAGCGAGAGGCAACCTAGCGTCCAAAACGAGCCTGTGCCGGGCCCGAAGAAGCCGTCGTAAAATCCGAGCGCTGCTCCCCCTAACCAAGCGAAGGCGGTTGGGGAAAGGCGTGCCTTCACTGGCTGGAGACCAAGGCGAGGACTCAACAGCGCATACAGGGCGATCCCCATCAAAAGCCACGGGACCACCTGCTTGAGCCACTCATTGCTTAGCTGAGTCACCGCCCAGGTGCCCAGCAGCGCAGAGACGAAGGTCACGCCGATGACGAGGCGGAGGTTTCGCCAATCCACCAGACCCGCCTTAGAGTAGCGAGTCACCGCCATCAGTGTGCCCCAGACCGCTTGCATTTTGTTCGTCCCTAAAGCCACCTGTGGGGGGAGTCCTGCGGCCAGTAAAGCTGGCACAGAAATCAATCCCCCACCGCCAGCGATGGCATCAATGAAGCCTCCGCCTAGACCCGCAAAGAAA
>JBIIUD010000421.1:0-3954 GCA_044340175.1 Verrucomicrobiaceae bacterium | reverse complement strand
TTGCTTGCAAAGGGCGTTGGCCTGTGATGCTGAGCAGCGCGCGCAGTTGGGATCGGCGGCAAGGGCAGCGGTGGAGCCTTTGACGTGGGATCGTCATGTGCAAAAGTGGGAGGCCTTGCTGGCAAGCTTGCCTTGAGGCAAAGGCGCTCTAGTTTGACGTCATGAAAGAAGATGCCAGTTTACCCGAGCACGCGCGGTTTGAGACGCGGGCGATCCATGTGGGGCAGGAGTTCCGGGCGGAGACAGGGGCGGTGACGCCGCCGATTTACATGACGTCAACGTTCGAGTCAGGGAATCCCGGTGGGTTTGATTACACACGCTCTGGCAGTCCGAATTTCCGCAACCTGCAAAACACTCTGGCCAGTCTCGAAGGTGCGCAGTATTCGACGGTGTTTGCCAGCGGCGTGTCAGCGATCACGGCGGTGGCGTTTTCGCTGAAAGCGGGGGACACCATTGTTTCGGAGCTGAATATTTATGGCTGCACGTATCGGTTGTTTGAGCGGGTGCTGCGGAAGTTTGGGGTGACCATCCGGTACGTGGACCTGACGAACCCGGAAAACTACGCTGTGATTCGGGAGGTGAAACCGCAGTTGGTTTGGCTGGAGTCACCGACGAATCCGCTGCTCAAGATCCTTGATATTGCCGCGATCTCGGCTGTGGCCCATGAAGTGGATGCAACGGTGTTGGTGGACAACACGTTTGCGTCCAGCCTTTTGCAGCAGCCACTGGCGTTGGGGGCTGATCTTTCTTTGTTGAGTACTACCAAGTATAGCAACGGTCATTCGGACTGTTTGGGGGGAGCGGTCTGCTCCAATTCGGCGGAGTGGCAAGAGAAGATGATCTTTGCGCAGAAAGCCTTGGGTTTGCAGCCGTCACCCTTTGATGCCTGGCTGGTGTCACGCGGATTGAAAACCGAGAGTTTGAGGATGGAGAAACATTGTGCCAACGCGTTGGAATTGGCCCTGCGCTTGGAGCAGCACGCGAGGGTGTCATCGGTGAGCTATCCGTTCTTGCCTTCCAGTCCGAGTTATGAATTGGCGAGACGGCAGATGATGGGCGGGTCTGGAATGTTGCTTGCGGACTTTGGTTTGAGCTGGGACGGGGCGTTGCAGTTCATGAAGAAGCTCCGCCTTTTCACACAGGCGGAGAGTCTGGGCGCGGTGGAGAGTTTGGTCGCCCACCCAGCCTCCATGACGCATGCGTCGATCCCGAAGGCGGAACGTGAGGCGGCAGGGGTGACGGATGGATTGATTCGATTCTCAGTTGGCATCGAGCATGTGGAAGACCTCTGGGAAGATTTGGAGCGGGCGTTGCAGCAAATGGTTTGAGCAAAGAATGTGATGCGTGATTTACTGACTGAACCGCTGTGTCGGGAGGAAGACTTGGGCAGCCCCGTGCCAGATACGTACTATGGGGTTTCGGTTTGCTTGCCGAAATGGCGGCATGTGATCGGGTACGAAGAAAAGGATCCGGAGGTGGTGAAGCATTTTCGGTCAGGTTATCCGCGGTTTTGCTGTCCGCCGGCGATCGGTGCTCTGTTTGAAGCCGCTGAAGCGGCGTTGGCGGAGGCGGGAGAAAGATGCTTGGTGTTTCCGCGTGAGGTGCATGCGCGGCGCTGTTTGGATTTCATCACCAAACAAACGGGTGAGGCCGTCGGGCGTGTGGTGGTATGGAAGGCGCAGGCGTTTGGCGTGGCGGTGTTTCCGGCTGAGGCCTACGACATTGGGCGGAAGTTTTGGCGGTTCTGTGGGGAGGTGGTCAGCACTCGTCAGGCGGTCGCGGCGTTGGCTGGCGGAATATCAGAGGAGCACGTGGTGGAGGGTAGGGCGGCCAGTCGGGAGTTGTGTGAGCGGTTGGCACGTTTGAGTGGTCAGCAGCCGGAGGATGTGTTCCTGTTTCCGTCCGGGATGGCGGCCAATTTTGCCGTGCACCGCATGATCACGGCCTTGCGCCCGGGCTGCAAGACCTTGCAATTGGACTTCCCCTATGTGGATGTACTCAAGCTGCAGGAGGCGTTTGGCAGTGGCGCGCATTTTTTGCCGATCAAGTCAGAGGCTGACTATGACACGGACTTGCGACCGCTGTTGCTAACCGAGCCGTTGGCGGGTGTGTTTGCTGAGGCCCCCAGCAATCCACTACTGCGCTGCGTTGATTTGGCAACGGTTCGAGACATGCGAGATCGACTGCAGCCTGAAGTGCCACTGGTTGTCGATGATACCATTGCCACAGTGGTTAATGTGGATGCCTTCCGCTTTGCCGATGTGGTGACGACAAGCCTGACCAAGGCGTTCTCAGGAGTGGGTGATGTTTTGGCGGGCTGCGTGATTGTGAACCGACAATCGCGCTTTCACGCGGCCTTTGCCCAATTCCTGAGCCGGGAAGCGGACCACGAGTTGTGGTGTGAGGATGCGATCGCCCTCGAGAAGAACTCGCGTGATTTTGTCGAACGGGTGCGGGTGATGAGTGGCAATGCGTTCGCTTTGGCCAAGTGGCTTGCGGCGCAGCCTGAGGTCGAGCGGGTTTGTTATCCGAGTTTCGACGGAGGAGTCGGCTATGAGGCGATCCGACGTGATGAGGGTGGGTTTGGTGGGTTGGTTTCGTTTGTGCTGAAGAATGCAGCTGAAACGAGTCCAGGTTATTTTGATCGGTTGCGCATTTCAAAAGGACCCAGTTTGGGGACCAATTTCTCGCTGGCCTGTCCCTACACCCTGTTGGCCCACTATGACGAACTGGAATGGGCGGAGTCGTGTGGTGTTGACCGTCATTTGATCCGTGTGTCTGTGGGATTGGAGCCGATCGAGGATTTGCTGGTAAGGTTTGATTGTTTTGAGTGAGGTTTCAGGAAGCTGCTGCAAGATTCTGGGGGACCTCTCGGTATCGCCAGCGCTCTTCATGGGAAGAGAGGAGTTGAAAAAATTCATCTTCTGATTCGATGGCTTCGGGAGGGGTGACCGGCATGCGAATTTCTATCTCCAGTCCGACGGGCTCCACTGGGCGCGCCTCAATGGTGCCGCCATGAAGATGAACGATGACGTAGCAAGCCATCATGTTGATACCGAATTCGTTCGGTTGGCCACTGCGCACAAAGAAGGGGTCGAAGACGTTGGAGGTGCGGTCGCGCTCAGTCCAATCGGCGGTGTCGCGGATGCGAAAAACGATGATGTCAGCTTTGTGCGATTCTGCTAGTTCAGCTTCGAGGCAGAGGGAGTCACCCGCCTTCAAATCGATCAACGCCTGGGTGAGCAGCAGATGCCAGAGCTGCTGGAATCGGTCTTTGTTGACGACCAAACCGGGCAGATCTTTTTCGACCTCAATGGAGACCTGAATGCCCCGGCTGGTTAGAGCTTCGGAGTAGCGATTGACGGAGTCGCTGAGAATATCGAGGAGGTGGACGAAGTCAGTTCTGGGGACGCGTTTGGCGTGTGAGGCGGCGGACAGGTGGCTGAGCAGGGTTTGAATGCGGTCCATTTGCGAAAGAGCTTGGCCTTGCCAACCACTCCAAAACGAAGAGTCATGGGGTTGATGGCCAGCGACTTCCTCGGCAAGTTTTTGTGGGGCCAGTTCGATGAAGGCGCGGATGACGGTGAGAGCGTTGCGCACGTGATGATTGAGCCCCTCTGCAAGAATCCCCATGCTGGCCACTCGGTCACCCATGATTTCGTGGCGCACAACGGTTGTCTTTTTGTTGAGCAGTTGTTCGCGTTCGGTGAGGGCTTGATAGTATTGTAAGCCATGGACGATCGCGTTGGAGAGTTCCTCAGGGTCCCAGGGCTTGTGAAGGTAGCGGAAAGCATGGCCCGAGTTCACCGAGTCCACTGCGGTTTCATAGTCGGCATAGGCGGTGACGAGAATGCGGACGATGTTGGGATTCAGCTGGCGGGCCTTTTCCATGAGTTCGACACCGTTTTCGCCCGGCATGCGCTGATCTGTCAGAAGCACACCGATTTCGTGATG
>JBIIUD010000420.1:0-3955 GCA_044340175.1 Verrucomicrobiaceae bacterium | reverse complement strand
GCTGCACCAAATTGGTCAGCAGCGTCTTGGCATGCATGAGGCCATTGCCCTCGCCCAGCAGGTAAATGATGTCGTTGTGCAACAATTTGCCCTGTGCATCCAGCACCACCACCTTGCATCCCGAGCGGAAGCCGGGGTCGATGCCGAGCACGGTCTTCTGCCCCAATGGCGCAGCCAGCAGCAGTTCCCGCAGGTTGTCGGCAAACACACGCACGGCCTCGGCATCCGCTTTTTTCTTCGACTCCAACCGCGCTTCGGTCTCCATGCTGCTGTTGAGCAAGCGCTTGTAACTATCCTGCACGGCCAGCCGCATCTGCTCCGCGCAGGGGCCATTGCCTGTCACAAACTGACGCTCAAGCTGCCTCAGCGCGGCCTCCTCCGGTGGTTGGATGCGCATCAGCAGGAACCCCTCCTTTTCTCCGCGCCGGATGGCCAGCAAGCGGTGTGAGGGAATGCTCTTGAGCGGTTCCGTCCATTCAAAATAGTCGCGGAACTTCTGTGCCTCAGGGTCCACCTCTTTTCCCATCATGACCTTCGATACCACCACACCCTGATCCGCGAACAGATGGCGCAGTCCTTGACGGGCCAAAGCATCATCACTCACTTGCTCTGCCAAAATGTCCCGTGCCCCACCCAGTGCGGTTTCCACATCCGGCACTTCTTTGGCCGCATCCACGTATTTTGCCGCCTCTGCCAAGGGGTCAGCGGTGCGATCCTCGTGATGCTCCTGAATGAAGACTGCCAGGGGCTCCAGCCCACGCTCCTTGGCAATGGTTGCCCGCGTGCGCCGTTTAGGCCTGAAGGGAGCAAACAAATCCTCCAGCACGGTCATGGTCAAAGCCTTCTCGATCTTCGCCCTCAATTCATCCGTCATGAGATTGCGCTCCTCCAGACTCTTCACGATCGCTGTCCGCCGGTCATCGAGTGCCACCAACTGCTCCAAGCGATCTCGGATCGCGGCAATCTGGACTTCATCCAACTCACCCGTCGCCTCTTTTCGGTAGCGCGCAATGAAGGGCACAGTTGCCCCATCAGCGATCAATTTGGCCGTGGCTCCAACTTGGATGGCGCGGATTTTGAGTTCGGCTGCGATGCGTTCGACATGGGCGACGTTGATATTGAGCTCGGTGGACACAGGAATGAAGAGGGGGTTGGTCGTCTGTCGAATAGCGTGCCAGTGCAGCGCCACAACTCCGAACCGCATCCACCCGAAAACTTTTCTTTTTCTCCCGACTTGACAGGACTGCCGGACCCTGTCACCGCACCTTCGGTCAAGGACGGCACAATTCTTACCAAACCCCGCCAGTATGGCGAAATGAAAGACAAGTCTTGCACGGATAATCCTTGTTTTCCTACTGACAGCAGCCTTTGACCGTGCTTTCGTCCAGACCCTTCTTGCCAATCAGCCATGTCCTCGACCACCCCGCCCCCTCCCCGGCACCTCAAAGTTCTCCATGCCGAGCGACTGCCCAAAAATGGAGGTTTTCTTCTTCTACCGAGCAGCCTCTCACGGCATGATCTGCCGCGTTTGGTGCAACTCCTGGGGGAGCGTCCTCTGACCTTTTTGGTAGAACAAGATCGCCCGCTACCCGAGGGATTTCAGGATTTTCTGGACACCTCAGCAGCCATGATTGCCACGTTCCACCTTACCCCAGAGGCAAGTGCGGCTTTTCAAGACCAGCTTCAAGAACTCGTCGCCCAGGGACGGGTCATCGTTTTTCTGCCGTCTGCAGCTGCGTCTCTGAATGCCCCAGTCACCGTCATCCCAGGTGACACTCTGCATTCCCTCGTCAGTGCGGGTGTGCCCGTGCTGCCACTCTGTGTTCACGCGACTGGGGCGGTCAGGCTTGCCATCGAACCCCACGCCCCCGAAGACGAAACGGTGTTCGCCTTCGCCCCCTTGCTTTCCCCTGCTCAGGCCACCGTCGCCGCTGTTCAGGAGCACTTTTTCCTTTTGGCTGCCGAGACGCTTGCCATGCATCCCGCGCTCGACTTGAGCCTGCCCTACGCGCTGATCCTGGGCTTCAAAAAGCACGGCGCGCGCGGTCGCGTGATCGACGGCAAGGATGCTCAGGAGGAGAAAATCCTCGGCTTTGACAAGGTCTTTGCGGCCGCCATTGCTCTCAGCCGACATATCAAACTGGAGACCCAGAAGGAGCGCGTCATCATCGTCCTCCCCCCAGGACTCGGAGGATTGATCGCCAACGTCGCCGTCTTGCTAGCGGGCAAAACACCCGTGAACCTCAACTTCACTGCAGCACATAGCTCCATCCTTTCGGCCATCAAGCAGTCCGGTGCGGACAAGTTCATCACAGCTGACGTGTTTGTGCGCAAAATGCAGGCCTTCCCATGGCCTGCCACACGGCAAATGATCCTGGTGGAGCGCGTTCTGCCCACCCTCAAAGGCCAGATCACGAAGTGGTTTCTGCTCAGCAAGATCCTACCCGCGGCGCTCATTGCCACTATTTTGGGAGTATCAAAGAAAGGTGGCGACCGGGAGGCTCTGCTGCTCTTCACCAGCGGTAGCTCCGGTGAACCCAAGGGGGTTGTGCTGACCCACCGCAACGTCGTCGCCAACGTCGCCCAGTTCGGCAGCCGTCTTGATCTTCAGAAACAAGATGCGGTGCTGGGCTGCCTGCCGCTTTTTCACAGCTTTGGCTGCACCGTCACTCTCTGGTATCCGATCATCCAGGGCATCCAGTTGGTCACCTACCCCTCTCCTTTGGAGACCAAGCGGCTGGCCGAATTGATCGACAAACACCGGGTCACTCTTTTGATCGCCACCCCCACATTCTTGCGCGGCTACCTGCGCGGGGTGCATCGGGAGCAGCTCGGCTCAGTGAAACTCGTCGTCACCGGCGCGGAAAAACTGCCCCCCTCGGTGGCCGCTGCCTTTGAGGACAAATTTGGCAAAACAGTCCTCGAAGGCTACGGCCTCACCGAGACCTCCCCTGTCACCAATGTCAACCTGCCTGCTCCCGCCCCATCGGCACTGCCCGGCGCGCATTGCCTACCGACCCACCGTCCAGGTTCCGTCGGACAGCTCATGCCTGGGCTGGCCATTCGCATCACGGACCCAGAGACAAATGCGCCGCGTGCGCTCGATGAACAAGGCATGATCTGGTTCAAAGGCCCCAACATTTTTCCTGGCTACCTCAACGACGCCACGCGCACAGCCAGCGTCCTCACACAAGACGCCTGGTTCCGCACGGGTGACATTGGGCGCGTTGACGCCGACGGCTTCCTTTACATTGAAGGCCGCCTCTCGCGCTTCTCCAAGATCGCCGGGGAAATGATCCCCCACGAGACCGTTGAGGAAATGCTCATCAAAGCCCTCGGACTGGAGAGCGAGGACTGCCGCCGCATCGCCATCGTGGGCATCCCCGACGCCGACCGCGGAGAGGCCCTGATTCTTTTGTCCACCTTGGCAGGCGGTTCAGAACAGCAAGAGCTGATCGATCTCCGCTACCGCCTCCTTGAACAGGGCGTGCCCGCCCTTTGGATCCCCAAAGTCCTCAAACGCGTCCCCGAGATCCCCGTCCTCGCCTCCGGTAAACTCGATGTCCAAGGCTGCGTTAAACTCGCCCAACCCTGACCCGTCAATAATCTCCTTCATCCGATGATGCGTCCGCTCTTAGCCGCTCTCCTCTTCGCCTCAGTTCTCAACGCAGAGACCATCAGCCAAGTTGGCGAAAAGATCGATCTGAAGGAACCGTTCGGCACCGGCTTTGACGCTGAGGGCAATCTTTGGGTCGTGGAAATGATCTCTGGCAACCGAACCTTCAAACTCGCTCCCGATGGCACCGTTACCCACATCGCCGGAAAGCTTGAGCCCGGCTACTCCGGAGACGGTGGCCCTGCCCTTCAGGCCTGTTTTAATGGTCCTCACAACCTCGCTGTCCAACCCAATGGCAATGTGCTCATCGCTGACACCTGGAATGGCGTTGTCCGCGAA
>JBIIUD010000419.1:0-3958 GCA_044340175.1 Verrucomicrobiaceae bacterium | reverse complement strand
GGTCACGCCTAGGTCTTCCTCCAGCGCTTTGATCTGCCGGCTCAGCGCAGACTGGGTCAGGCGCAGCCGCTGGGCGGCGCGACTGATGACACCGTCTTCTGCGACAGCGATGAAGGAGCGCAGTTGCCGGAGTTCCATGATGAAAGGAAGAGCAGGCGCTGGGCCATCATTTGCCGAGCGGATGCTCTTTCTGGCAATTGGGATCGATCTCCCCCGGTTCGCCCGTGAGTTCCACCGGGTGGGTGTAGAGGTATTTCCAGACCGCCTCGTAGGCGAGGGTGCCGTCGGCGGCTTTGGGAGAGTTTTTGCCTGGGGTGACGGCCCCGTGCGCTTTGTTGGCATCGCCCCCGACGTCCGCAGCGGATATGAGGCGGCGGCTGTTCTCATAAGGCGGCTTGGCGCCGTCCACGTTCACGAGCGGACCGAATTCATGCAAGCCCAACAGCTCCCAGGAGCGGCAGTAGTGATCCCCCGACCAGCCACCGTCCAGCACGTGGGAAAAACCGAAGTAGCGGTTGGCGGGCGTGGCTGAGGGCAGGGCCTGCCAGTCCTGATCCTGATCGCGGGGGCCGCACAGCATCACCACACGGTCCACCTTCACCTCTTTGGCAAAACGTGCCGCCGTGGTCGAACCGTGAGAACTGCCACTGATGATGACTTTTTCCCAGTCCAGACCCTTGCCGTCCTTGCTCAGAAACTGCTTCCATTTTCCGGACGGATGTTTTTTGGCCAGCCATTTCACAAACTGGTAAGAGCGCTCCATCATGCTGTCGGGCTGGGGGATGTCGATCTGGTTACTGACGTCCTTGCCGACGGCGGCTTCAAGGCGAACATTCCCGCGCGCTTGACGGTCGGTGGGCTGCAACTGACCGAACCACTTGTTCGCATAGTGCACCTGGATAGCGTGCAGGCCGTAGCTGTTGAGGCGTTGAAACAAGGCGTCGCTGTGGCCCATGAGCCAGATGACCAGCTTTCCCTGCGCTTTCACGCTGGTATCGACGGAAGCATTCTGCACGTCCTGCGCTTTGCCGTCCTTTTCGAAGATGAAATCGATCTCGGGATGCGGCTTGGCACGAGGATCCAGCTCGCTAGCGCGGGCGGTGAAGGTTTGGCGGGCAGGATCGGCAGCGTTCAGGGAAAAGACGACGGTAGCAAGGCTGAGGCAGGTGATGAGGCGGGTCATGAGAGGGAAGGAGGGTTAAAAAGTGACGCCGGGCTCGTGGCCCGGCGTCAGAAGTGAGATCGTTTGTTGCGGAAACTGGCCCAGTAAAATCAGCGCCAGGAGACGATGTCATCCCGTGTGCCTTCCTGGCTATCAGGACCCATGCTGTACACGGCAACACGGGTGCGAAGCTGCGGCGGTGCGCCTTGAGAGACGGTCTGGTCCTGGCTTTGCACGTCTGGGTTTTGCACTTTATTGTCGTAGTTGCCATCCATCAGTACCATGTAAGGATTGCCCCACTGGTCGATGAGCGAGATCTGAGCGCCACCATTGTCAACGAGGCCGCCGCGGTTGTTTTTGGCCATGTTGGCGTTGAGAAAGACGATGCCGCGTGGGTTCAGGCTATTCTGGCCCGTCGCTTCGCCCATCAAAATACCAATCAAGGGTGAGCTTTGATCCGTCTGGATCGGGGTCTCTGCTTGCCCCTGCTGAGGCAGCCGATTGTATTCGGTGATGTAATTGTTGATCGCCACTTGGAGGTCCTTCACCATGGCCTGAGCCTTGAGCTTGTAAGCACGCTGAAGCACTGCCTGGGTCACGGGGAAGGCCAGCGAAGCGAGAATGGCAATGATGCCGATGACGACAAGAAGCTCAATGAGGGTGAAGCCAGAACGGCGGGAACGTTGAGCGGAAAGGAAGACGGAGGGTTTCATTCGAATCAAGATGAGGGACACTGAGGGAGAGGATGACAAATCCGGCGAGTCATTTTCATGACCCAACCGGATTTGCCAAGCAGTATAGCCAAATTTCGCTCCCTGCGTCAACTCTCTCCGCGAGGAGATTCCGGCAAAAACCGAACTTAGCGCCAGGAAACAATGTCATCACGCGTGCCCACCGACCCATCTGGACCGGCGGAAAAGGCGGCCGCGCGCATTCGCAGCCACTGCGGTGCCGCGCGGGAAATCGTGGTATCCTCATTCTTGGCATCTGGGTTCGGCACCCGTCCATCGAGGTTTCGGTCGAAGATCAGGAAATACGGATTGCCCCAGTGATCGACCAGGGAGAGGTAGCCATCGCCGTGCTCCAACAAACCGTTGCGCCCTGACTTCGCCGGCAGGGAGGTCAAGAAAGCCATGCCCGCCGGATTGGCGCTGCCCGGGCCTGACACGTCTCCGAGCAGGATGCCAAGCAGATGGGTGCTTTGATTCAAACGAACGACCTCGTCCCCTTGGCCGGTGCCAGGCATGCGATTGTATTGGGTGAAGTAGTCGTGAACTGCATTCTGCAGACTGACGATCTGCGTTTTGGTGCGCAGCCTGTGTGCGTTGCCAAGCACGGCTCGAGTCGCTGAAAAGGCAAGCGTGGCCAGGATGGCAACAATGCTGATGACGACGAGCAATTCCACCAAAGTGTAGGCGGGACGTCGGCGGGGTGATGATGAACCGTACATGGCGGCGATTTTCATGATGATCTTCCTCCTTGTCGCAGGATCTCAGTTTTCAAGGTTAGCGACCCCTGCCAGACGCCAAGGCTTGTTTTTTCACCACTGACTTTTTGGAGTTTACTCAATTTCGACTGCCAGCGTCAAGGCATTCCCGCTTGACCCTGCGGCTGACGGGCTAAAGGTAGCGGCTCGACTCCTCACCCACCATGATCAAACTTACCGGTATCGCAGACGAAGCAGGCGCGTCCCTTGACGTGCAAATCCAGGCCCACCAAGAACTCGGCTGGGACAGCATCGAATGCCGTGGGGTGGAGTTCGAGGGTTTGAAAGGAAACCTGCATGAGATCCCAGATGCGGTTTTCGACAAGGTCGTCGCCCATCTGGAGGAAAAAGGCATGAAGATCAGCGGCTTCGGCTCATTGATCGGCAACTGGGCCAAAAAGATCACCGATGATTTCAGCATCACAGAAGCAGAGATCTCCCGCGCTATCCCGCGCATGAACCGCCTGGGGGCCAAGCTCATCCGCGTCATGAGCTATGCTGTCTGCAAGGATGATGACGGTAAGGATGGGGAAGAACAGTTCGCCCCCGAGCGCATCAAGCGCATGATCGAGATCAACAAACGCTTCGCGGATGCAGGCCTCACCGTCGTGCATGAAAACTGCATGAACTGGGGCGGCATGAGCCCCAGCTACGTGCGCCGTATGGCTGAGGCGGTGCCCGGAATGAAGTGGGTGTTCGATACTGGCAACCCCGTTTTCATCGACGACCGGGACCGCCCCGGTCATAAGCAGGACGCCTGGGAAATGTATCAGGCCATCAAACCGTTCATGGCTCACGTCCACGTTAAAGATGGCATCTGGGACAAAACCAAAAACGACGCGGTTTATACCTTCCCTGGCGAGGGCGAAGGCCAAACCGAGCGCATCATGAAGGACCTCGTCGAGACCGGTTACGAAGGCTACATCAGCATCGAGCCTCACGTCGCCGTAGTCTTCCACGGCGCTGGCGCCGCTGACGGTCTTTCTCCCGAACAGAAAGCCAAAGAGCAATACGACAGCTACGTCAAATACGGGCGGATGCTCGAGGACATGCTCAAGCGCCTCGGCGCGCAACTCGGTTAGCAGCACAACTCGCACCGCCCCCGAAAAGAACTCACAATTTCGTCCTTTGTGTCTTTAAAATAGCAGATAAAATAAATTGACGGAGGAGCGGATTTGGAGATGTTTGTTCTGCATGAAGACGAAGCAGCGGGCGCTGAGTGATGAATCGGAGGAGGGGCAGGACCCTTTGGGGGTGGTGCGGGCTTTGACGGGGCCTTATGTGGGTATGGGTAGGCGCTCGAAGTGGCG
>JBIIUD010000418.1:0-3960 GCA_044340175.1 Verrucomicrobiaceae bacterium | reverse complement strand
CATCGACCCCACCGGAGCCGGCGGCCGCGGCCTCGCCCAAGCCCTCGGCGCCAACGGCGACCTCGCCCTCTTCATCACCACCGACCGCAACATAGTCGAACTCGTCATCCTCGACCGCTAACCCCCGCGCCGCCCGTAGGAGCCCTCACCCCATAAATCCGCAGAGGCCATTGCAGACGCCATATTCAAGACTGCGCACGCCTTACCCCACCAAACCGCGCCCCAAAGTGCCCTCAGAGAATCCTCTCTCCTTCACTTCATCCCCCCTCACACCCCATCCCCGCTCAACATCCAGGGCCAATCAGACCCGACCCTATCCGGTCGTCTCAAAAGCCATTCCGCTTTGATCACCCCCACTGAAACCCAATCCTCCGCCTCGGCCCCGCCTTCTCCCCCGAATGCTCCGCCTTCGCCTTCCGCGCCTTCGCAATCTCACGCTCAATCATCCCCTGCGTCACCTTCCACTTCGCCGGGTCCGCATCCGTGCTCCCCGCATAAATCGCATTCACGCACACATTCAAGATGTCCCCGCCACTGAGGCTCTTGGATAGCCCCGCGAGAACCGCGTCATCAGCCATCACCCGGTCTGGGTTGTGGAGATGGCATGATGGGCGAATAGCTCCCTGCTCATGGAAGCGTTGGGAAGGCGAAAGTGGATGTGGTGCAGCAGGAGATTCTGAGTGCGTTTGCCGGATTCGCATCAAGGCAAAACATCCGTCTGGAAGTTCAAGAAAAGCTCACTGAGCGATGAGTATTGCATCCTCATCAACGCCGGTGGAATTCGATTGACTCAAAATAGCCCTCATCTTGGTCACAAAAATCTAATGAGAAGGCCGACAGTAGAAGATTCTTGAAACAGCGAGTAGGAACGGGAACGGGCGACCATCTTTTGATGGCATCGACATACCACGCAGGATCAGTGTGACGCATTGATCGTGATCCCCAGATTCTTAATTTGACAGCGCTTACGCGTACCCAAAGGCTGCATCATGCAAATCGGCATGTGCATGGTGGGACAACTCATTGCTGAGCTGGAGCTACCACCCTCATCGCTCAGGCAATTGCAATGCCGGAGGCGGACAAGTTCATCCGCAAAGCGAGCGTGATGGCTTAGCCCACCAGTTCGCTGATCACCTTACCCTCATCCGCAACGATGGGCCGAGGCCGACCCTGTGGATCAATCCAATGGGTGTTCTGCTCGATGCCGAGATGATGAAACACCGTGGCGGCGAGATCTCCTGGCACGACGCGACGGCTGTCGATTTCGCCGCCCTGGCGGTCGGTGCTGCCGATGACCTGGCCGTGCCTCATGCCGCCACCGGCGACGACCATTGACATCACGCGCGGCCAGTGATCGCGGCCGGCGTTTTTGTTGATCGTCGGGCTGCGGCCAAACTCGCCCATCATGAGGATGAGCGTGCTGTCGAGCAAGCCGCGTTCTTCGAGATCGGTGACGATGGCGTGCAGCGTGCGGTCAACGCTGGGCAGCAACGGCGTGAGGCCCTTTTTGATGCCTCCCCATTTTACTTCATCACCATGGTGATCAAAGTAACCCCAGGCACCGCTCACGGTGACAAAGGTGGAGCCAGCCTCGACGAGACGACGTGCCAGCAGCGCCTTTTCGCCAATGCTGTCGCGGCCGTAGCGGTCGCGCATCGCAGGCGTTTCGGCATCGAGATTGAAGGCGCGTTGCGCGTTGCCGGTCATGAGCACCTCGTAAGCCTGCTGCGTGTAGCGATCCGCTGCGGCGATCTGCGCATTGCCATCGACGCTGCGCTTCCAGCCGTCCATCTGCGTGAGTAAATCCCGGCGATTGCCGAGGCGCTCGATGGTCAGGCCTTCGGAGAGTTTGAGGCGACCGGACAAATCCTTGCCGCTGACAGGTTCAAAGTCACCGCCCATGTGACCCGCGCCCCAGATGTCGGCAGGAAGTGAGTCAGCCAGTGCGACGTAACCGGGAATGCCCGGCGCGTTTGCACCGCGAAACTTCGCCGCAATCGAACCCATTGACGGCCAGCCGCCGCCATCGCGTCCGTCATTCGTTCGCTTTGCGAGGGGATTGCAGGCCTGCATGGTGATTGGCGTGTGATTGCTGGCGCTGCAGTCGACTGAGCGGATCAGCGTGAGCTTGTCCATGATCTTCGCGGTAAGCGGCAAGTGCTCGCAGACGTGAATGCCGGGCACCTTGGTCGAGATGTGGCCGAAGGGGCCGCGAATTTCGCTCGGTGCATTCGGTTTCGGGTCCCACATGTCGATGTGGCTCGGCCCGCCGGAGAGCCAAAAGAGAATCACGTTGGTCTTGCTTGTCGTTAGGCCGGCAGCGGCTGACAGCGCCTGCTGCTGTAGCAGGGAAGGCATAGAAACGCCCGCCAAACCTGCAAGGCCGGTCTGGAGAAAACCGCGCCGCGTGGAGCCGACGCGCATCAGATCTCCGCGGGAGGGACTGAACGCCTGAGTAATGGATGCAGTCGTGGGATTCATGCTGTGGCGATGAGTTGCTCCCAAATCTACGCCTCGACATCGCCTGACTTTCCGAGCGACTCAAAAGAGTCAGGGTTTGGCCGCTGGAAATAACGCCTACAACGCATGTACGATTTGATCGAAGAGGCTCTTCATCGATAACGATGAGCCCAGCATCCAATGTCAAGACACACAATAGCAACGAATCTCCCAGTAAGCCCAGGGAAGTTTTGTATCCGCAAAATGACGCCCCTTTCCCCAGACGCTCGCATCCCCGTCTTCGCGTCATGTTATGGGCCAACCCGACCCAGCCCCCCTCAAAAGCCATTTGGCCAAAGTTCAACCCAGCTGAAACCCAATCCTCCCCTCCGGCCCTTCCTTCTCGCCCGAGTGCTCAGCCTTCGCCTTCCGCGCCTTCCCAATCTTCCGCTCCAGCATCCCCTGTGTCGCCTTCCACTTCGCCGAATCCGCATCCAGTCCTCCCGCATGAATCACATTGACGCACACATTGAGAATGTCCCCACCGCTGAGCCCACGCGATCGCTCCGCGAGAACCGCGTAATAGCCATCACCCGGTCTGGGTTGGGGAGATGGTATGATGGGCGAACAGCTCCCGGCGCAGGGAGGCGGTCACCGGGGCTTTGATCTGCTGGAAGTGATTCAGAAGCGGACCGTTATCTTCAGGGGCATGCTGCGGCAGGGTAAGGAGGTTCAAATGAGCCATCAGGGCCGAGGTCACTGCTTGCTGCCCCCGCTCATGAGCGCGGCGAATCCGGGGAGCCGGACGGGCGACATCTGGCCCCGACCCCGTCCCCTACCACGCTCCACGTCTAGCCCCAACTCTACCCAGCCCCGTCAAATACCATTTCCTAGCAGCAAAACTTGGCTTCGACGTCGCCGAAAATACCGCGCCTACGTGCATAGTCGTCGTTCAGCTGGCGTCCGCCGAGATCAGGCTGATTGTCGGTTCTGCGGCGGAAGTCATGCAAATCGCCTCGGGCGACATCGAGCCGACGCCGGATTTCGGCGATGGAAGGGTATCGAAACGGTCTACATGCTCGGGGTTGCGAAAGTGAAATGTGCCGTGAATATCCTGCTCGACATAGACCGCGTGGTCGCTGCGACCCTCCCCGATTGATTTTCCCCCCATGACACTTCGCCTCCAAGACATATCCGTTCCCCGTCGGCTCGTGCTCATCTGCTTGGCCTTCAGTGTTCCGCTCATGGTGCTTCTGTTCCTGATGGTGCGCGGGATCAACGACAACATCGCTTTCGCTAAGGCGGAGCTCAGGGGCAACGACTACCAGCGGCCATTAATGGATCTGCTGCTCAACCTGCCGCTGCACCAGATCGCGGCGCGCGCGCAGGACAAGTCAGCGCTTGCCGCGGCGACGGCGCGCGTCGATCAGGCCTTTGGCAAACTCGAAGCCGCGCAGGCGAAGCACGGCGAGCTCTTGGGTTTCACGCCCGCGGAGCTAGCCAAGCGCAAACGCGACCACG
>JBIIUD010000417.1:0-3969 GCA_044340175.1 Verrucomicrobiaceae bacterium | reverse complement strand
GCGACCTCCCCACCCTCATCCGCCGCAACATCGCCATCAAAGCTCGCATCGTCGAGGCCGATGAATACGAGACCAAAGGCTTGCGCGCCCTACTGAACTTCGGCCACACCCTCGGCCACGCCATCGAAGCCGCGGCCGGTTACGGCGGATACCTCCATGGGGAGGCCATCTCTCTCGGCCTGCGCGCCGCCGCCTGGCTCTCTGTCGAGCACTCCACCCTTCCCGTCGAAGACGCCTTCCGCATCGAGCAAACCCTCGCCGCCTTCAAACTTCCCCTCACTCTCCCCGCAGACGACCGCTTCGCCACAGACGCCCTCATCCAGATCGCCCGCAGTGACAAAAAATACGACCAGGGCCGCATTCGCTTTGTCCTCTTGCGCGCTCTGGGGGATGCCTTCGTCAGCCACGATCTGAACGAAACTCACCTGCGCGCCGCCATCGAATACCTTCGCATTCCCAGCCCTGCCTCCAACAGTTAGCCGCCGGATTCTCCCATGCCTTCCCTACCCCTTCACCTTCAGAACATCGCCAAACCCTTCATTGAGGTAGACCACTTTGACTTCTGGTATGGCACCAAGCAGGTCTTGCATGACATCGACCTCGCCTTCCCTGAGAAGCACATCACCGCCCTGATCGGCCCTTCCGGTTGTGGCAAGACCACCCTCCTGCGCAACCTCAATCGCATGAACGACCTTGTCGATGGCATCCGCCACAGCGGCGATATTCGCCTCGACGGCACCAGTCTCTACGATCCCACAGTGGAAGTCATCTCCCTGCGCAAGCGCGTTGGCATGGTCTTCCAAAAGTACAACCCCTTCCCCAAGTCCATCTACGAAAACGTCATCTTCCCCCTCCGAGTCGCCGGACGCAGTGACCGTCAGGAGCTGGATGAAGTCGTCGAGCACAGTTTGCGTCAGTCCGCCCTTTGGGACGAGGTGAAAGACAAGCTGCATGAGAGCGCCTTCAGCCTCTCCGGCGGTCAGCAGCAGCGCCTTTGCATCGCCCGCGCCATCGCCAATCGGCCCCAGATCCTGCTCATGGATGAGCCCTGCGCCGCGCTCGACCCCATCGCCACCCTCAAGATCGAGGAACTCATGAGCCAGCTCAAACAGGAGTTCACCATCGTCATCGTCACCCACAACATGGAGCAGGCAAAGCGCGTCGCCGACCTCACCGCCTTCTTTTACCTCGGCAAACTCATCGAATACGGAGACACCCTGGCCCTCTTCACTGAACCCAAAGAACCACAGACCACCGCCTACGTCTCCGGTCGCTTCAGTTGATCCCCTTCCCCGCTCCCCACCATGCAGCTTATCAATAACATCCCCTCCGTGCCCGCCGCCGTCGGCCCCTACTCCCAAGCCGTTGAATCGGGCGACTTCCTCTTCTGCTCCGGCCAAATTCCCATCGATCCCGCCACTGGCAAGATCGAAGCCACCGACGTCGAAGGCCAAACCCGCCAGGTCCTCGCTAACATCACCGCTCTGCTCACTTCGCAAAATCTCACCCTCAGCCACGTCGTCAAAGCCACCGTCTTCCTCACCGACATGGTCGACTTCCCAAAAGTGAATCCCCTTTACGCCGCCGCTTTTGGCGACCACAAACCCGCGCGCTCCACCGTCCAAGTCGCCGCCCTCCCCCTCGGCGCCCTCATCGAGATCGAAGTCATCGCCGCGATCTAATATCCCGTCTGTGGTGCGACCGGCTCGGTCGCACCCACCTCACCACTCAGCCCTCACCCCTCCGTCGCAGGCATCACTGTCACCCGAACCGACTTCGACGTCGGCGTCAGGCTCACATCGGCAAATGACCGCAGCGGCACCAGCACATTGAGCTCAGGGAAATAACCCGCGCAGGCCCCGGGCGGCAAATCGTACGGCACCGCCAAGTAGTGATTCGCATGGCGCGTTTCCCCCTCGAAGTGACTGGTTAGATTCACCACCGCCATCGGCCCGATCCCGCGCGCCTTCATGTCTCCAGGATTCATGAACAGCACCCGCCGCTCATTGCTGATCCCCCGGTAGCGATCATCCAGTCCATACACCGTCGTATTGAACTGATCATGACTGCGCAGCGTCTGCAGCAGCAACTCCCCTTCCCCCAGCTCCACGCAATCCAGCACGTTCGTCGCAAAGTTCGCCTTGCCACTCTCCGTCGCCCAGCACAGTTCCCGCGCCGTGTTCGGCAGATAAAACCCACCCGGTTTCCGCACCCGCTCATTGAAATTCTCAAATCCCGGCACCACCCGCTCGATCCGTTCCCGGATCAAATCATAGTCCGCCCCCAACGCCAGCCAAGGCACCCCACACTCCGCCCCCAGCAACGCCGCCGCTGTCCTCGCGATGATCATCGGCTCACTCAGCAGATCCTTTGACGCCGCCGGTAAATGCCCCACCGACTGGTGCACCACGCTCATTGAGTTTTCCACCGTCACAAACTGGTCCTTCCCACCGGTCCGATCCTTCTCACTGCGCCCCAGACATGGCAGGATCAGCCCTACCTTACCCGTCACCAGATGGCTGCGGTTCAGCTTTGTCGCCAGATGCACCGTCAGCCGACACCGCCGCAGCGCCTCCGCCGTGTACTCCGTATCTGGCGTTGCTTGGAGAAAATTCCCCCCCAGCGCGTAGAACACCTTGCCCCGCCCCTCATGCATCGCCTGGATCGCCGCCACCGTGTCCCAGCCATGCTTCCTGGGAGATACGAACCCGAACTCACGGTCCAGCGCCGCGTGAAACCACTCCGGCATCTTTTCAAAGATCCCCATCGTCCGGTCCCCCTGCACATTGCTATGGCCCCGCACCGGGCACAGCCCCGCCCCTGCTCGCCCGATGGCCCCCAGCAGCAGATGCAAATTGACCACCTCTTGAATCGTCGCCACCGCATTCTTGTGCTGCGTCAGCCCCATCGCCCAGCACGTCACCACCTTCCGCTGCCCAGACGCACACTGCCGTGCCACGCGCCGCATTACCTCCTCCGTGATGCCACTCACCCGCACCAGCTCAGCCCAGTCCAGCCCCAGCGCATGCTCACGATACGCCTCAAACCCCGCCGTTTGCGCCCGGATAAAAGCCTCATCCACCAGACCCTCCTCCAGCAGCACCCGGCACAGCCCCTTCAGCAGCGCCTGGTCGCCATTCTGCCGCACCTGCAGAAACTCCTCTGCCAGCGCTGTCGGCATCCCGAGCATCCCCATCATCTGCTGCGGGTGCATGAACCCCGTCAGCCCCGCCTCCTTCATCGGGTTCACCCCCACGATCACCGCCCCGCCCTCCACCGCTTTTTGTAGCGACGTCAGCATCCGCGGATGATTTGTCCCAGGATTCTGCCCGAAAATCAGGATTGTCTCCGCCGTCTCCAGATCCTCCAACGTCACCGTCCCCTTGCCGACCCCCACACTCGCCCCCAGCGCCGCCCCGCTCGACTCGTGACACATGTTCGAGCAGTCCGGCAGATTGTTCGTCCCAAACAGCCGCGCAAACAGCTGAAACAAAAACGCCGCCTCATTGCTGGCCCGTCCTGATGTGTAAAAGACCGCTTCATCCGGTGACTCCAGCGCCTTCAACTCCTGCGCGATCAAGTCAAACGCCTCCTCCCATGCCAGCGGCTGATAATGCGTGTCTCCCTCCCGCAGCACCATCGGATGCGTCAGCCGCCCCGCTTGATCCATCCAGAAATCTGACTTCCCTGCCAGCTCCGCCACCGAATGATCCGCAAAGAACGCGGGCGTCACCCGCTGCAGCGTCGTCTCTGAGGCGATCGCCTTGGCTCCGTTCTCGCAGAACTCGAACGCCGCCCGGTGATCATCTGGGTCTGGCCACGCGCAGCTCGGGCAGTCAAAGCCCCCCTTCTGATTCAGCTTCAGCATCGCTGACGTCCCCCGCAGCAGCCCGGCATTGCCCATCACATGCTTCATCGACACCGCCACCGCCGTCAGACCCGCCGCCGCCGTCTTGGGTGACGACACCG
>JBIIUD010000006.1:0-15256 GCA_044340175.1 Verrucomicrobiaceae bacterium | reverse complement strand
CCGCAGCGGTGAGCGTCACCCAACTCGGCGTGGTGCCACTGTTCTGGAAGGTCAGCGTCCTCGGGGCGATGGCTTGATCACTCAGCGCTCCCAGCAAAAGATTCATGGTGGCAGTTCCTGTGCTTTGCACATCAAAGACTGGATTCCCGGGGGCCGATCCAGTGCCGCCAATAGTTGTCGTAGTGCCCAGAGTCAAGCCCATAACGCCAGCGGCCACATTGCTGCCCGCACGAACGGTCAGAGTGTTCCCACCGATGGTCAAGGCTCCCAAGCCAAGATTGTAACCTGCAGCACCCAGTGTGGCGCGGTCCGCGACAATCGTGGAGTTGGCCAACAGGTTGACGACCCCTGTATTGGCGGCGTTGGGAGTGTCAAAGCCAAGGCTAAGAGTGCCCCCATTGAGCGCAAAAGCACCCACACCTGCAGGAGCAAACGAACTCGTCTTGGACAAGGATTGCAGCCTCAGCGTACCGGCGTCGATCTGGTTGATACCAGTGCGGGCACTGGTCGCAGTGCTCTGGATCGTCAGCGTTCCTGCGCCCGTTTTGGTGAGCAAGAAGTTCCCGGTCAGACCGCCTGCATTCGAGATCAAAATGTCGCCACTGCCGCCAACTAAGGCAGCTGTTGCCAAAGCAGTTGTGCCGGTGACGTTGGCCACTGAGACTCCGCTGTTGATCAAAGCGCCAGTGCTGCTCAAACCGGTGCCGTTCAAGGTCAAGTTCCGGGTCAAGTTAAAGCCGTTGAGGTCCAGAGTGCCTCCGGCCGAAACAGCGACAGCACCCGTTACGCCTGACATTGCGGTGTTGGAACCCAGTCGCAAAGTGCCCAGGGTGACAGTGGTGGCGCCTGTGTAGGTGTTGTTGCCGGACAGCGTCAGCGTACCGAGACCGTCTTTGTTAAGCGCGAGAGTACCGGTGCCATTGGTGAGGTTGCCGCTGAAGGTGGTGTTCAGGGGTGTCGCGCTATTCGCGTTGCCTACGATCAGGGTGAAAGCACCCGTGGCAGTGACCGTGCCATTGCCCGCGAGGGAGCCAATACGCGCGTTGGTGATTCCGACATTGAGGGAGCTATTGCCGTTGACATTGACCTGAGCAAAGTTCCCCAGCGCGGTGGCGTTGGTCAAGCTCAGGCGAACCCCAGCGTTGGTTCCTCCATCCACATTGACCACCGTTCCGTCCATGAGCGTGGTGGCCGCTGCGTTGAGCACCACGGTGCTGGCAGTGGTCGAAGCTCCTGTGTTCTGCAAAGTGAGGGTTCGTGCCACGCCTAAATCGTTCAGCGCACCCAGAGTGAGAGTGGTCGTGCCGCCTACCGAAGCGGTCGGGCTTTGCACATCAAAAACTGAATTCCCCTGAAGGGTGGTAAGACCAAAAGTGAGTCCAGCAGTGGTGGCGGCCGTGGTGACGTTGCTACCGCCAGCAACCGTCAGCGTGTTGCTGCCGATGGCTAAGGTGCCCAGGGTATGAGTCAGTCCGGCACCCGCAGTGAAATTGTCAGAAACGATCCCCGAATTAGCGGTGACGGCAGTCGGATAGGCGACCACGGAAGCGGTGCTCCCCAAGCTGAGACTACCGCCGTTCAAGATCAACTGAGAAGCCGTTGTACCAAGAGCGGAGACGGAATTGCTGATGCGCAGCGTGCCGGCATCAATGCGCGTGGCGCCGGTGCGGGTGCTCGGCTGTGGCGCGCCCGCATTGTTGCCGACTGTAAGCATGCCCAATCCGGTTTTGACGAGGATATTCGTCAGCGTGCTGGCACCCAAGGCACCCGTAGAAACAATGTCCCCGGAACCACCAATGCTAGCTCCAACATTGCCAGCACCAAAGCCATTGCCAATGGTGATAGCGCCCACCGAGGCCGGCGTGCCGCTGTTGTTCACCAAAGAGCCCGCTCCCGCAAGACCCGTGCCGTTGAGAGTGATGGCATTGGTTGTGACTTGTCCATTCAAGCTCAGCACCGCGCCATTTTGAACCGTCGCAGAGCCGGAACTTAGTGCCAGGGCATTGCCCAGAACCAAAGTTCCCATGTTTACAAAGGTGTTGCCGGTGTAGGCATTCGCCACATTCAAGGTCACCGTGCCCGCGCCCGATTTCACCAACCCACCGGTCGTGGTGTTAGTGACAGGAACATTCAACACCAAGGAATCCGTCGAGGTGTCCGCACGTAAGATAAGGCCACCTGTTCCGCCCGTGGTCAGACCACTCGCAGCGCCCTGGTTCGCGATGGTCACCGCGTTACCACCCGTGACCAAAAGGGAGCCGGGAGTGTTGGCTCCATTGTTGAGGGTCAGCAGAATGCCGTCATTGATCGTCAAGGTCTGCGCTCCGGCAAATTTGAGGCCAACGTTCGCCGTCACGGAGGCGTCCTGACTGAAGTCACCGGTGATCAGGTAGGGCAGTGAGTTGCCCGCAGCCAAAGGTGCCGCAGTGCTGTTGTAAGAGGCCGCACCGACCACGTTACCGCCAATGTTTGAGGCGAAATCTGCTCCTCTAAAAAAGATCGCTCCACTGGAGCCTACGGCGCTGGAGATCACCCCGTTGGTGTTGGTGATACCCGCAATCGTCACGGTGGTGCCGGGAGAGCCGGTAGGGGCGTCGATGTTGAGCGTCGCACCGGCCGTGACGGCAGCTAAAGAAGAGAAGGAAAGGGCATTTGTCCCCGAAGTGCTCGGAGCCAGAATCCGGACGGTGCCTTCACCTGCCGCAGCCGTCAAAGCCGCCATCGCCTGGCTCTGGCCGGTGGCGGTGCCGGTGAATTCAAACACGCCCGAACCGGTAAAAGTGAGGGCGGAAGTAGCGGCGAGACTGCCCGTGGTGCCATTGCCCAGTTTGAGGGTGCCAAAGTTGACGGTGGTCAGACCCGTGTAAGCATTGACTCCAGCCAGTGTCCAGGTCCCCGGACCGTTCTTAACCACGCTGGCACCTGCGGTGGCGATGTTCCCGGTAATGAGGCCATTTCCGTTACCCGCAAGCGTAGCCGCAAAAGCTCCGGTCACGTTCGCACCGAGGGTGAGCAATCCACTGTCCGAAGAAATCGTCGAGGCGCTGCCCAGGATGATAGCACCGGAATAGGTGTTGTTGCCGCTCACGTTCACCAGCGCACCGGTCTGAATGCCCAGGCCCCCGGCTCCAGCGAAGCCTGTGCCGTTGACGGTCAAGCCCTCCGCCAAGGTGGTGATGTCACCCTGCAATTGCAGGGTAGCGCCTGCGGTGAGGGTGGTCGCTCCGACGACTGTGCCGAGTGCCGCAGCGTTGCGAATATTGAGGATCCCGGCACTGACCGTGGTGAGACCCGCATACGTGTTGTTTCCCGAGAGGACGAGCGTGCCGGCACCTGCCTTGGTGAGGGTCCCAGCAGCCGTGCCCTGAGTGATGTTCCCGCTGACCGTCAAAACATCAGCCGAACCTGTCTGGGTGAGCGTCCGAGTTGCCGCCGTTCCTATTGCAATTTGCAATTCGCTGCTGATTGAACTCACACCTGTTACGGTGGTGGTGCCCGTGGTGGACAAGGCAAGCGTACCGGGGCCTACGATCGAGGCCGCATTCATGGTCGCTACGTTGGTGATCGTTTCACTGAACCCATTCAAATTGAAGGTCGAACCCGCCAGCATGGTCAAAGCCGCCGTGTCAATGATCTGATTGCTGGCGTCGAGTCTGACAACGGGGGCAGTCCCCAAGGTGGCTGCCAGACCGATGTTCAAGGCACCGCCGATGGCATTGACGCCCGCGGTCTTGTTCAAGGCCAGTGTGCCGTTGGCGACGGTGGTCGCGCCGGTGAAAGTGTTGGCGGTGGCACCACTGAGGGTCTGGGTGCCTTTGCCGTTCTTGGTCAATGTTCCTGCGCCGATGCCGATGACACCGCTAAAATCGGTGTTCGGTGATGTCGTCATGGCGGGGTTGCCGACGGTCAAGGCAAAGGCACCTGTCACATTGCCGCCACCGGCCAGGGAGCCGAACTGCTGGGCGGCACCGAGATTGAGTGTGTTGCCCGTGCCAACGGTCACCCGAGCAAACGTGCCCAGAGCAGCCGCCAAATTGACATTGACCGTTAGGGCGCTGGTGCCAGTGCTCAGAGTCACCGCTGTACCGTCCACCAAACTGGCGGCGGCAGTGGCCAGAGTGACACTGCTTGCTCCGGTTCCACTGTTGGTGAAGGTGAGCGTCCGCGGGGCAATGGCTTGGTCACTCAACGCGCCGAGGGTGAGGTTCACGGCAGTCAGACCAGTCTTGCCCTGAACATCGAAGGTTGGGTTTCCAGGAACGGTCTGCGGACCGCCGATGGAAGTCGCGCCAAGCGCCAAGCCCATCGTGCCCGAGGCGACATTCGCCCCTGCGTTCACCGTCAAAGTGCTGCCGCCGATAGCAAGAGTATTGGTAGCGGCGACTAGGCTGTGGGTGATACCCGCACCCCCGTTCGTGAAGACATCGGCGGTGATGGCCGAACTGGAGATCACGTTGAAGGAACCCGTGATGGCGGCTGGAGAGGCGTCAAACCCGAGACTCAGAGTGCCGCCATTAAGCGCAAAAGCCCCGGTTCCCACAGGGGTGATGTTTGTCGCAGCCTGCAACCGCAAAGTGCCACCATCAATCTGATTCACCCCTGTGCGGGCGCTGGTCGTAGTGCTCTGAATCGTCAGTGTGCCCGTTCCGAATTTGGTCAACAAGGCGTTTCCTGTGAGTCCTCCTGCATTGTTGATGAGGATGTCCCCGGAGCCGCCCACCAGAGCCGCAGCGCCCAGTGCCGCCGTTCCTGTGATGCTCGAAGGGGTGACGCCGGTATTGATCAATGCGCCTGTGCTGTTGAATCCATTGCCGCTGATGCTTAGGTTGCGGGTGGTCGAGTTGCCGTTCAGATCGAGCGTAGCACCCGCCGTGATGGTCCCCGCAGCGGTCCCGCCCAGCGCGGTGGCGGAGCCCGCCTTTAAGGTACCGAGCGAAACCGTCAGCGCCCCGGTGTAGGCGTTCGCGCCGGTCAGGGTCAAAGTGCCCAGGCCCTGCTTGGTGAAAGCGCCGTTGGTCGCGTCGATGTTGGCCGCCAGGGTCACGTCTTGACCATTCGTGTCCAGGGTGATGGTCCCGGTGCTGTTGACGATGGCGCGCCCGGCGAAAGTGGTGCCAGCCGACGCCGCCGTGTAGCGCAGCGAACCACCCGTGAAAGTCAGATTACCGGTGACTCCAAGAGCACCCGCGCTGCCCATTTCCAACACACCGCCATTCAGGTTCGTGGTGCCAGTGTAAGTGTTGGTGCCTGTCAAAATGAGGGTGCCCGTGCCGAGTTTTGCAAAACCGATGCTGTTGAGTCCGGTGTTGGGATCCACGATGTTGGTGCCGTAGGTGAGCAAGCCTCCAGGAACGTTGGTGGTGCTGATCCCGAGGGACGCACCACTCAACATACCGCCGGTGTTTGTCGCCAAATTGAGGAAATAATCCACGTCCGACGTGGTGAATTCTCCAGCTCCACCCACACTCAGTGCAAGGGTGCCGCCGCTGTTCACGACGATGTTGGAATCTGTCCAAAGGGCGGCATTGCCTCCGTAAAGGGCCGCTGTCCGGCCGAGCAACAAGGTGCCTCCATTCGCCGCCACCGTGGTGACTCCGGCATACTCATTGGTTCCCGTCAGCGAAAGAGTTCCTGTCCCGCGTTTCGTCAGGCCGCCCACGTTGGTAGTGTCGATGTTCCCCGAAAACGTAACGGCCTGACCCGCCGTATCCAGGTCAACTGCGGTTGTGCTGTTTTTGAAACGGGCCGCCCAGTTCTGGCCGGCTGAGGCTGCAGTGAACTGCAGAGAACCGCCTGCAAAAGTGATATCCCCGCCCACGCCGAGTGCAGTGGCATTGTTGGCTTGCAGCACGCCCTCCGCCAGCGTCGTCCTCCCGGTGTACGTATTTGCCCCAGAAAGGATCAGGGTGCCGGTGCCATTTTTGGTCAGGTTTCCGGTGCCAGCGATGATGCCAGCATAGGTGAGGGTTTTGGTGGCACTGACTCCGAGGGTGCCGCCAGCAACTCCGAGCGTGGCACCGCGGTTGGCATTGAGAGTGAAGGTTTCGGTGGCGAGGAGGGAGCCACCGTCAAGATTGAGGGCATTGAGGGCGGCGGCACCAGGGGCTGTGCCCAAGTTGGTATCCGCGCTGATGCTGAGCACACCACCACTGATGGAGATTGGGCCGGTGAAGGCATTGGCCCCACCGAGAACAAGCGTGCCGAGGCCGAGCTTGGTAAGGCCGCCAGTGTTGGAACTGGCAATGACCGTTGTTAATGTCACGTTCTGCGTGTTGGTATCCAGAGCAATCGCGCCCGTGCTGTTTTTGATGCGGGCAGCCCAGTCGGTGCCAGATGAACCGGCGGTGTAGCGCAGGACGCCACCACCAAAGGTGATGTCGCCACCGTTGCCGAGGGAATCGGCAGAGGTCGCCTCCAAGACTCCACCGTTGATGAAAGTGGTGCCCGTGTAGGTGTTCAGACCTGTCAGCACCAAATCACCCGCACCGAGCTTGGCAAAACCGATGCTATTGAGTCCACCGTTTGGATTCACAATATTGGTGCCATAAGTGAGCACACCGCCTGCGACATTGGTGGTACTTACACCCAAAGCCGATCCGCTCAGAAGACCGCCTGTATTGGTGCCCAAACTGAGAAAAGTGTCGATGTCCGCGCTCGTAAACTCGCCCACCCCACCGACGGCAAGAGCGAGGGTGCCGCCGCTATTCACCACGATGTTGGCATCTGTCCAAGCACCGGTATTGCCAGCATAAAGGGCGGAGGTCTTACCGAGGAGAAGAGTGCCACCATTGGTAGCCACCGTGGTGACTCCTGAGTAATCATTGGTGCCATTGAGGATCAAACTCCCCAACCCACTTTTGGTGAGGCCCCCCAGGTTGGTGTTATCGAGATTACCGGCCAGCGTGACACTCTGGCTGTTGGTATCGAGAGCAATGGCGAGAGTGCTGTTCTTGATGCGGGCCGCCCAGTCAGTCCCGGCTGTTGCTGCCGTGTATTGGAGCGTGCCACCAGCGAAAGTGATGTCACCACCAAGCCCCAACGCCGCGATGTTGTTGGCCTGGAGCACCCCTGAACTCAGGGTGGTCAAGCCCGCGTACTGATTTGCCCCTGAAAGAACCAGGGTTCCAGCTCCTAGCTTGTTGAGACCTCCCAGGCCCACAAGGGTCGCCTGTAGGGTGGCGGTCTTGGTGGCGCTGACATCGATATTCCCTGAGGCGATTGCAAGAGTACTGCCGCCCACGCCTCTGAGTGTGTAAGTATCAAGGAACTGAAGGCTGTTCGCCAGACTGCCCGCACCAAGGGTGATCGTGCTCCCCGTTCCTGGCACTGGGGTCACAAAAATCACATCGTCTGCTAGGGTGGGCAGGCCGGTGGACCAGTTCGTGCTTTTAGCCCAAATAGCGGAATCACTGCCATCCCAGAGGACTTGGGCGAAACTTTTGGGCGCGCTTACAAGCGTGATCACGGCAGCTAAAAAGGCGGCGGAGCTGCTGGAAGTTAGGCTCGTTTTCATAGGGTCAAAGGAATACTGGAAAGTCCGCGCTGGGACGCGGAAAGATTTTTTTAGATTTTGGCCTATTTAGCGCAAATTCAGAATGCTTTGTCAATACCTTGGGTCGATTTCAAAAAAAAGGTTCTCTGTGGCTATTCTGACCCCCTGCCCTCTCCAACTGTTCATTCAGTCCTTCATTTCAATCCTGTAAGCCAAAGGACACCTCAAGGGAGGGTTACCTGCTGAAGCGTTTGACTCCCAGCCCATCCAAAGAGCAATAATTTCCGTGTTTTTTAGGTAATTTCATTTAGCGCGGGTGCTTCATTCTATAAAAACCAGGCGTTGCTACCGATTTATTTTTGTCCCCACGACTTTCTAAGCCGAAACGCAAAAAGCCTTCCGGACGGATTCCGGTAGCTACGCTTGGATGAGTCAGATCTGCTGCTGCTGCAACAATGCTGGAGGCAGTGATTCGAGGCCTGCCAAAGCAGCTCCACGCGGCACTGACTGTGCACTAGTGGCGCGCGGTTAAGCTTTGATCGACCGTTTGAATCGTGAAACGCCGTGAAATCACGGGCACCGATCTGGGACTCACCGCTGCAGTTTTTTGCGCAATCTCATCCAGGTGGGGACATCCAGGTCCTCGCCTTCGACCAGAGAGGGCTCTGTGTTCTTGAAGCGGCCGCGGCCTTCATCTCCAGCTTGAAACATGTCTTTGTCGGCTGCGGTGGCAGGGTTTTGACCCACAATGACGTTGGAAAGAACACTTTCACTCCGGCGTGGTGCGGACGGAGGCGGTTCTGGAGCGGGTTCCTCGGCCTCAGGCTGGCTGCGGGACTGCACCACCGGTTCTGCCCTGGGGCGTGCCACGGGCAGTGGCACCGCGGTGGTTTCAGGGACTGGGGCCACGACTTCAGGCTCCATTTCTTCCTGCACTTCCTCTTCCAAGGCCATCGAAAGGGCTTCCGGTTCCTCAAAAGTGACTTCGTCTGGAATCTCCGCCTCAGCACGGACGGCCACTTCCTCTTTCACTTCCTGAAACACGGCGGTGGCGACGGGCGCGGCAACGGCGAAGAGGTCGAAGGCATCCGCCACTGAGGGGGTCTTGGTGCTGACTTGGGCGGCTGGTGGGGGTGCTTCGTCCACAGGCTCCGGCTCGGCTTCCTTAGCGGCGGGAAGCGCCGGCGGTGCGGCCACTTTGGCGGCGGGCTTAGCGGCGGGCTCATTGCGGACGGGCGGTTGAGGCTCCAGTCGAGTGACGGCCTGCGCCTGGGAATAGGACTGCAGGGCTTCTGCCCCCAGAGAACTGATCAGGGTGACCGCAACAGCATCTCCAAGTTTCGGCTCGACGGCCACTCCGAACAAAATCTGTGTGTGGTCCGGCACATTGCGGCCGATCTGTTTCATGATGCCTTCCACTTCCACCAACGTCATGCTTTCTCCGCCCGCCACGTGGACGAGCAGGTTTTTGGTGTGATGAAGCAGGCGGCCTTGATCGATCAATGGGCTCTTCAGCGCTTTCTTAAGCGCCTCGGGTCCACGGTTTTGACCGCGGGCCTCACCAAAACCAAACAAACACCGGCCATTCGATGTGGCCAGGGAGGCGGTCAGGTCGTCCAGTCCGAGTTTCACCAGTCCAGGGGTGGAAATCATGGTGGAGACGGCGCGCAGGCTCTGAGAAATGAGTTGGTCAGCAGCGCCAAAGGCCTTTTGAATACCGTCCTTCGGCAGGATCAGCTCGCCCATGCGGTTATTTTCAAACAGGATGAGGGCGTCGGCGCGCTTTTGCAGCAGTTCCAAGGCTTCTTCCGCCTGAGTGACCCGACGGCGGCCTTCGAAACTGAAGGGCATGGTGGCGACGACGAGAACAAGGGCACCGGTGCTTTTCGCGATCTCGGCGATGACGGGCGCGGCCCCAGAGCCAGTGCCGCCACCGAGGCCGGCGCAGATGAAGATGATTTGGTGCCCTGCCAAAGTCTGGCGGATGACATCCCGGGAGAACAGGGCGGCTTCCCGTCCGAGATCAGGATCTCCCCCCGCGCCGACGCCGCGCATGAGTTCGGTGCCGAGTTGCAATTTGGTGGGGGCCATCGCATGGCTCAGGACCCGCACATCGGTGTGCATGCAAACGAGGCTGGCATCCAGCGTGCGATCCAGCGTGATGCGGTCAAGCACATTGGCACCGGCCCCACCGACTCCGATGATGGCGATGCTGATAGGACCCTGCGGGGCGGCAGGCGCGTCGGAGTGGCGATGATATTCGACCATGGCAGTATGAGGTGGGGGCTGTTGGGTGGGTGTTGGGTGTTGGGTGTGAGTGGGTAAAGGGGAGAGCGTGAGTATGAGGTAACTCACTGATGACTGAACAACCGCTTCAAGCAAACGGAACCGCTGAGAGCATCTCACTGACCTTGCGACTCAGCCTAGCAAGGGGGGAGAGAAAAGGTTTTTCACTGTCCAAAATTTGCGCATAGCGAATGAGGCCGATGGGCGTCGAATACTTGGGGTTCTCAAAGGTCGCCGTGACACCACTGACTGGAGCGGAGCCAACTTTGGTGACCTTTATTCCAAACACATCCCGTGCCACGGCGTCAATCCCTTTCATCAGACTGACCCCGCCGGTGAGGTAAACACCCGCCCCAAGATGACCCACATGCGCTTCACAGCGTGCTTTCACCTGCTCGAAAATTTCTTGGGCGCGCAAGTAAAGGATCTCGTAGAGGAAGCCGCGCTCGATTTCGCCGATGACATGCCCGGTATCGTCCTCCACCTCCAAGATTTCGCCTGCAGGCACCTCATGATAAAGCGCACTGCCCTCCTCCACCTTGACCTTTTCAGCTCGGCCATTGGGAATCTGAAGGGCCATGGCGATGTCATTGGTCATGTGGTCACCGCCGAGGGGAACGCAACCTGAGGCCGTGAGCATGCCATCGCGGTAGAGCACAAAGTCAGCGGTGCCAGCTCCGAAATCGATCATCAAAGCCCCTTGGTTCTTGGCCTCCCTGGACAGCACGACCTGAGCCGCAGCGATGGGATTAAATACGACGTCCTCCACTTCCAGCGGAATTTCCCGCACGCAGCGGATGGCATTCTGGATGCGGCCACGGACGCCGTGGATGATGTGGTAATCCGCCTCCAAAAAGCGCGCCTCCCGCCCGATCGGCTGGCGAACGGCTTCCTGACCATCCACGATGTACTGGCGGGTCATGCTGTGCAGAAAGACGTTTTGCTGCGGGATGTTCACGTTGCGAGCGATCTCCTTGGCCTCCTCCACATCGTCCTCCGTGATCTCCGTCTGATCCTCCGGCAGGCGGTAGCGCCCGATGTTGTTCAAACTCTCGATATGCGCTCCTGTGACCCCGAGGAAAACATTTCGAATCATCACGTCACTGCGATCTTCCGCACGGACGAGGGCGTCATTGAGGCAGGTCTGGACCTTGTCAAAGTCAGAGATTTCGCCTTTGCGCACCCCGCGGGAGGCGGCCTCTCCGACGCCGAGAATTTTGATGGACCCGTCGCGCTTAGCCTCTCCGACGACGACACAGATCTTATGGGTGCCGATTTCGAGTCCAGCATAGATGGTGGTTTTGGCCATGGGAGTAGGTGAGGGAGGTCTGAGTTGAAGAAAAAAAGAGGTCAGTGGGCAGCCGCCAGCTTGGGACTCTCACGGAAAGTGACGGGTACATTGTCCCGAGGCAGCAGATTCAAGGTGGCAATTTTCCAGCCCTTTTGGCGGGCTTCAATCATCACACGATCAAACCGGCTCAGCTGCTTGGTCAGCGCATCAGGTCCGAAGGTGACTTCCATGCCATCGTCAAAGTGCGCCACCAGGGCATACTTGGTGGGAATGTCGATGCTGACCAGCGCTGGCATCCCCGATTCCACCCGTTGTTCCACCTCTGCACGCAGTCGCAAGGCAGCTTTGACCTGCAAATCCCGCACCTTGGTTCCCGCATGTGCCTGGCTCAGCTCCTCAAAGCGAATCACCGGCAGCAAGGTGTAATCTTTCAAGATCACGTCACAGGGCATGGCGATGCCCTCTTCATCGAGCAAACAGCCAAAGCCGCTTTTCATGGAGTGCAGGCCCAAGCGCTGACATTCCAGCCACGCCACCGGCCTGCGCTGGATGACCGTGACTTCCATGTGCCCGTTGTAGTCACGGCGCGCCGTGGCGGACTTCACCTGGGGCAGGCGCTCGACTTTCTCAATGATGGTTTTCAGGTCGATCCAGAGCGTGTCCATGCCCTCCACCAGTCCCATTTCCCGAACGAGCTTCTCTGGCCGGAGCGCCCCCTCCGTTAGGACGGTAACTTCTTTCAAGCCAAATCGTGGGTTCCGATACAGTGTCTGGCGCCATGTGGCGGTGACGAGGGCGATCAGGCCAAAGGCCACCACCAACCAAACCGCCGTGCGAAAACCTGCCCGGCGAAAAGCAATGCGCTTCTGCTCACGGATCTTCGGAGTCTCAGGCTCATAATTCACCTCGTGCTTCACCTTCCCAGACATAGCCTTGACGACCGCTTTAGCTGGACGCCGCGGTGTCGTGGACTTGGTGAAGAGAACGCGCATGAGCGGAAGGACGAATTGTCAGAGCCTGGAATAATATCCAGAATTGTAATGATCCGTCGTTAATAATCAATATATTTGAACTATATGGGCCGATTTTCTTCACCCTTAGATTCAATCCGGTTGTCCACTGGACTTCGCCGTCCTCTGACCCATTGTTTCCAACCCACCGCCCCTCCATGACCGCTTCCACTGCCCATCCCCTCCTCGCCAAGGATGTCCACCGGCGCTACCACCTCGGGGGACATGATCTGGACGTCCTGCGCGGCGTGGATCTGGAGGTCGCTGCAGGTGAAAAAGTGTTTCTCTGCGGTGCCTCCGGCGCGGGCAAGACGACTCTGCTTTATGTCCTCGGCGGCCTAGAGCGCCCCACTTCGGGTGATGTGCTCGTTCATGGCAAATCTCTTTACCACTCCAATGCTCGTGATCGGGCCAGTCTGCGCAACCGCAGCATGGGCTTTGTCTTCCAGCACTACTTTCTTTTGCCGGAACTGACAGCGCTTGAAAACGTGCTGCTCCCGGCCTGGATCGGCAAACGCGAAGCTGAGGCCCGCGCCCGCGAATTGCTCGACCGCGTCGGTCTGTCCAGCCGCCTGGACCATCTGCCCACAGAGCTTTCGGGTGGAGAGCAGCAACGCGTCGCCATCGCCCGTGCGCTCATCAACGACCCTGGCATCCTGTATGCTGACGAACCCACCGGCAACCTGGACGCCACTACCGGGACGGCCGTCATGGACATGCTGCTGAGCATCGTCGATGAGGCGCGCAAGACCCTCATCGTCGTCACGCACGACACCCGCATGGCCGAGCGCGGAGACCGCCGCTTGATTCTTCAGGAAGGTAAATTGGTAGCAGGTTGAAGCCGCTTGCTTCATGCCGCTGCCCGTGCATCATACGCGGCTTGAATTCCGGCACTCCGCTGGAAGCCCGCCCCCCCGCTCTCTCTGAATGAAAATCCACATCGACGGCCAATTGCTCGACCAAGAAGACGCTAAAATCTCCGTGTTTGACCACGGACTGCTTTACGGGGACGGCGTATTTGAAGGCATCCGCATCTATCACGGCCGCATTTTCAGGCTCAGCGCTCACCTGAAGCGCCTCTATGAGTCCGCACGCTCGATCTGCATGGAGATTCCGATTCCGATTGAGGAAATGGAAAAGGCCACCCTCGAAACCGTCGCCGCCAACCACCTCCAGGACGGCTACATCCGTCTGGTCATCACCCGCGGTGTTGGTTCTCTCGGGTTGAACCCCTTTCAGTGCCCGCGTCCTGGCATCATCATCATCGCCAGCAACATCGCCCTGTACGCCGCAGAACGATATGAAAAAGGCTTGAACCTCATCACCTGCGCCACCCGCCGCCCCACCCCTGCCGCGCTCAGTCCTCAGGTCAAATCCCTCAACTACCTGAACAACGTCATGGCCAAGATCGAGGCCATCCAGGCGGGCTGTGAGGAGGGCATCATGCTCAATGAGCAGGGCTACGTCGCCGAATGCACGGGTGACAACGTGTTCATCATCAAAGACGGCGCGGTCTTCACCCCGCCAATTTCTGCCGGCGGCCTGGACGGAATCACCCGCCAAGCCGTCATCGAAATCCTCGGTAAGCTCGGCATCTCCTGCCAGGAAAAGATGATGACCCGTCACGATGTCTTCACCGCGGACGAATGCTTCCTCACCGGCACCGCCGCCGAGGTCATTCCCGCCGTGCAGCTCGACCGCCGCCTGATCGGCACGGGCAAACCCGGACCCATCACCGCCCAAGTCGTCGCCGCCTTCCACGAACTCGTGAAACACGACGGCACGCCGGTGCCCTACACCGCCTAATGGTCTTCGAGCGTGGGGCGAGCCGCTGGCTTGCCCTGGCGAGGGATGCCGCGGCGTGGCCCGACTCAACTCAGAATGCCTGAGATGAGTTCCCCATGCACATCCGTGAGGCGGAAGTCACGGCCTTGGTAGCGGAAGGTAAGCCGCTCGTGGTCAAGGCCAAGCTGGTGCAGCACGGTGGCATTGAGGTCGTGAACGTGGACCGGATTTTCGGCGACATTGAAGCCGAAGTCGTCAGTGCGGCCATAGCTGATGCCGGGCTTCACGCCGCCACCCGCCATCCACATGGTGTAAGCGTCCTTGTGGTGGTCGCGCCCGATGCTGACTTTGTTGCCGCTGCCGTCCTGGCCTTGTTTGATCGGGGTGCGGCCAAACTCGGAGCCCCAGACAACGAGGGTTTCATCCAGCAGGCCACGCAGCTTGAGATCGCGGACCAGCGCCGCCATGCCTTGATCGACATCTTTGGCCTTGGCCGGGAGGCGTTTGTCGAGACCGCCGTGGTGGTCCCAGTCGGCATCGTAAAGCTGGATCATGCGCACACCGCGCTCGACGAGGCGGCGGGCGAGTAGGCAGTTGTTGGCGAAAGAGGCCTTTCCAGGGACCGCGCCGTACATGTCGAGCGTGGCCTGGGATTCCTTGAAGATGTCCATCAGATCCGGGACGCTGGCCTGCATGCGATAGGCCATTTCGTATTGGCTGATGCGGGTGGCGATCTCAGGGTCACGCAAAGCACGGAGCCGCTCTTCGTTGAGGGATTTAACGGCGTCCAGGACCTGGCGGCGGTCGCTGCGGGAGTGGCCCTCGGGATTGCTGAGAAAGAGCACCGCGTCACCCTCTGAGCGAAACTGGATGCCCTGATAAACGCTTGGCAAAAAGCCGGTGGACCAAAGCGAAGTGCCAGCGCCTCCAGGGGGGCCAGAGAGCATGACGACGTAGGCGGGAAGGTCGCTGTTTTCACTGCCGAGACCGTAGGTAACCCAGGACCCCATGGAAGGCCTACCGCCCTGGCCGAAACCGCTGTGCAGAAACATCTGGGCAGGGGCGTGATTGATCTCGTTCGTGTGGAGCGATTTGATCACGCAAAGGTCATCCGCCACCGTGGACAGGTGCGGCAACAGTTCGGACATCCAGGTGCCACTTTGGCCCTGTTGCTTGAATGCGAAGGGCGTGCCCTGAAGCGCGGTCTCGGTGCCGATGAAGGCAAAGCGTTTGCCCTCCAACAACTCTGGCGGACAGGCCTGACCGCTGCGTTTGATGAGCTCAGGTTTGTAATCGAAGAGATCCAGCTGCGAAGGCGCGCCGATCATGTGCAAATAGATGACGTGCTTGGCCTTGGGAGCGAAATGGGGATCGCGCGGAAAGGTGGGATCT
>JBIIUD010000415.1:0-3986 GCA_044340175.1 Verrucomicrobiaceae bacterium | reverse complement strand
GGCGCTCCAGCGAGTACTGAGCCTTCTCGAGCGCTACCCCAGCAATGCTCAAATGCTGGTGGACTTGCCCAGCAAAAGCTAGATCTCTCTGCCATGGCCGAAGTGCCCCCGAAAGACCTGCCCATCGACGAGGTCCTGCCCCCAGGATCTCAGGCAAAATCGACGGCGCGTTCTTCGGTGGACGCCACCACCCCCGAGGCCTCCGAAGTCTCGCGCATCCTGGCCAAGTGGCTCGACAACTGGATCCGCATCCCCGGCACCGATTTCAAGATCGGGCTCGACCCCATCGTCTCGCTGTTCCCTGGAGTGGGCGATTTCTTTGCTTCTTCCGCTGGGTTGGTCATCCTGCTTGAAGGCGTCCGCCTCCGCGTCTCCGTTTTTGTCTTGGCTCAAATGGGGGTCAATCTCCTCATCAATGCCTGCTTTAACCTCATCCCAGGCGCAGGGTTCGTGGGCTCGGCCCTTTACAAATCCAATGCCCGTAACCTTACCCTTCTGCGCAAATGGCAGGAAGGCCATGCCAACGAAGTCCGCCGTGGCAGCTTCGTCTTTTTCTTCGTTCTTATCACCCTGTTTGCTGCTGTCGTAGCTCTCTGGGTGGGTCTCTGGGCGTTCTATATTTGGGGCATCAAGACCTTATTTCAGACTTGGTTCTGATTTCAACTTCCCCACCCACCCCCCTAAAGTGGGGTGTGTCCGCGAGTGAAACGTCTCGCTACTCGTTCGTTGGTATGTTGAACTGCATTGTTCTTCGACCCCCCATGCCACGCTCCATCCCACTTCTTCTCGCGCTCAGCCTCTGCACCGCCTTCGTTGCGGCCAAGGATGACACCAAGGATTCCGCGCAGAACGACTCCAGCCCCGTTCCGAAGGTCGTGCCACTCATCAAGTGGACGTTTGAAACCAAAGAGCCAGGCAGCCTCGTCGGCAAAGCCGTCATCGACGCCTCCGGCCCTCAAAAGCCCATCTACCCAGCCTTCCCCATTGGCAACAAAGCCGCTGTCTTCACCGGCAAAGACAGCCACATTCAAGTCAAAGAATCCGACCTCCCCGGCATCCATCTCCGTTTTGGCGATGGCGACACTTTCATGGTCGAAACCTGGGTCAACACCGAGGCCCTCAACAACGGCAGCTATGTTTATTTGATCGGCAAAGGTCGGAACAAAAACAAAGCCTACACGGCCGAAAACCAGAACTGGGCACTCCGCCTCAAAGGTGAAGGGGGCGAGGCCCGCCCCTGCTTCCTCTTCCGCAGCCGCAACCAGGACGGCAAAGAAGATTACCACCGTTGGGTCGCCAAGGAAGGTTTCGCCCCCGGTTCCGGTTGGCACCACATCGCCGTCAGTTACACCTTTGGAAAACCCAAGAGCATCACCGCCTGGATCGACGGCAAAAAAGCCGTTGGCGGCACCTGGGACATGGCCGGTGAAACCACCTCCCCGCCCGTGCAAGATGGCGATGATGTTTTGATCGGCACTGGCAATGGCGGTGGCGCGGGCAATACCCTCTCGGGAGCGCTCGACGAATTGGCCCTCTACCGCGAACTCATCCCCGACGCCACCCTCGCCTCCCGCTACCAGTTCCGCCCTCCACCACCGCCCATCGATCCCAAAACCCTGCCAACAGGCAAAGTCCTCGTGCAAGTCTGTGAAGACGGCGTCCCCGCCAAAAACGCTTGGCCCGCCTTCCCTCCCCAACCCAGCGAGACCTACACCGAAAAAGCCTTCGGCCTCTTTGAAGTCCCCCACAAATACGTCGCCACCGGTGTGCGTGGCGATCGGCCCAATCCTTACCTCCTGCGCACCGCCGCCAAAGTCACCCTGCCCGCTGGCACGCACCGCCTACTCCTGCGTGGCCGCAACGCCAGCCACCTCCACATCGATGGCAAGCTCGTGCTCGAACTCGCCTTCGGCAAATCCGACACCGGCGGGCATGGTCGCGTCGATGAACAAACCGAATACCTCGACCTCGGCCCCGACTTCCGATTCGCCCCTCCCGGAACCCAAGAAGCCTGGATCGAGTTCACCTCCCCCGGTGCCGAGCATGTCTTCGTGACAGAGCAGATGATCGGAGGCATTGCCGGCACTTCCCGCCGTCGGCCAGAGACCGGTGAAATGGTCGTCGCCATCTCCCCGCAGGGCAGCGAGACCTGGGAACTCGTCACCCCTGGCAGCGAACGCCTCCCTTACAACGACGCCGGTTGGAAAGCCTATGAAACTGAGCGCCGAATCTGGCTCACGGCTTTCAATGCTGAGCGCCGCGCCAAGGTCCGCGCCACGCATGACGCCTACTGGAGCAAACGCCGCGCCGCCGCTAGCAACTGGCTAGCGAAGACGAAACCCGTTCCCGTTCCGAATCCCACCAAGAACCTTCCTGCTAGCTCGCCCATCGACCACTTCCTCAACACCAAGATCGCCGCTGTCTCCGCGCAATACTCAGCCGTGAAAAAGGACGGTGTGAACTTCTACAAGGACGTGCTGCCCATCCTCGAATCCAACTGCTATTCCTGCCACCAGGGAGGAAAGGCCAAGGGCGATCTCCAACTCGATTCCCTCCAAGCCGCCCTCCATGGCGGTGAATCCGACGGCCCCGCCATCACTCCCGGCCAACCCGAAAACAGCGCTCTCCTCGCCCGTATCACGACGCGCGACGAAGACTACATCATGCCCCCCAAGGGCAACCCCCTCACCTCAGATCAAGTCGCCATCCTTAAGCAATGGATCAGCGAGGGCGCTGTTTGGCCGGAACTGAACGTCACTCGCATGGAGGTCACTCCGCTCAGTGATGACCTCGCCTTCCTCCGCCGCGTCACCCTAGATACCATCGGCGTTGTTCCCACTCTGCAGGAGATCGACGCTTTCCAAAAAGACCCGCGCCCCGACAAACGCGCCCGGGTCATCGACCGCCTCCTCGCCGACGCCCGCTGGGCGGACCGCTGGATGGGCTACTGGCAGGACGTGCTCGCAGAAAACCCGAACATCCTCAACCCCACCCTCAACAACACCGGCCCCTTCCGTTGGTATCTGCATGAGGCCCTCAGCGACGACCGCCCCATGGATCTCTTCGTCACCGAACTTCTCCGTATGGAGGGCAGCGAGCGCTTTGGTGGCCCGGCCGGATTCGCCACTGCCTCCGGCAATGACGTCCCCATGGCCGCCAAAGGCACCATCATCAGCACCGCCTTCCTTGGCGTCGAAATGAAGTGCGCCCGCTGCCATGACGCCCCCGCTCACGAAAGCAGCCAACAGGATCTCTTTGAACTCGCCGCCCTGCTCGAGACCAAAGCCGTCGATGTCCCCCTCACCAGCAGCGTGCCCATGGACAAACTGCACGAAGGCGGTCGCAAACCCCTCATCCAAGTCACGCTCCAGCCCGGCAGCAAGGTGGACCCGAAATGGCCCTTCACCGACTTCGCCGATGAAACCCTCGCCGACACCCTCGCCGAAAATCCCAAAGACACCCGCGACCGCCTTGCCGCCCTCATCACGGCCCCGCAAAATGAGCGCTTCGCCCAAGTCATCGCCAACCGTGTCTGGCAGCAGTTCATGGGCCGTGGAATCATCGAACCCGTCGAAGATTGGGAGCGCGGTAAGCCCACGCACCCCGAACTTTTGACTTGGCTCGGACACGAATTCGTGCGTGGCGGTTACAGCTTAAAAAACCTGTCCCGTCTGATTCTGAACTCCCACGCCTACCAACGCGCCACTGATAACGCGCTCACCGCCCCCAGCCCCCTGTTCGCCTCGCCCGCACCGCGCCGCCTGGGTGCCGAGCAGATTCTTGACTCCCTCTTCGCCGCCACTGGCAAACCCCTGCACACCGAGGAAGTGAGCCTGGACACCGATGGCCGCCGCGACCTCAAAAACTCCATCTCCCTCGGCCACCCCACCCGCGCCTGGATGCTTGCCAGCACCAGCAACGAGCGCGACCGCCCCAGCCTCAGCCTACCCCGCATCCAGGCCGTGTGCGACGTTTTGGAAGCCTTC
>JBIIUD010000416.1:0-3986 GCA_044340175.1 Verrucomicrobiaceae bacterium | reverse complement strand
CAACTCCAGTCCGCCTTGGCTCGCTTCAGCCTGGAGACCTGGCGCTTTTTACGCGGCAAACCTGAGGAAGCCTTCAGTGAGGTGGTGGTGCGTCTGCCCTCCCTAGCAGCAGGCATCTTCACTCTCGTGGCGCTAGCTCTGGTCGGAGTGGAAATGCGACGACCGTCCATCGGGCTAGGTGCCGCAGCACTGCTGGCCCTGCATCCCTGGCATGTGCGCTATGCCGTAGAGGCGCGCGGCTACGCTCTGATGCTGCTGTTCATGGTCGTGGCCGTGCTGGCGCTGCTGCACGCCCTGCGGCGGGATAAGGCGCTCTCATGGCTTTGCTTTGCTCTGGCCCAGGCGGGGTTTTTACTCTGCTTTGCAGGCGCTCTGCACGTGGCGGTGGCGCTCAACGCCTTAGCCGCTTGGGAAATCATCCGCCGCCGGGAGCCACGTCGGCTGAAAACACTGATCGGCTTCAACCTCATTTCTGCCAGCCCGCTGCTGATCTGGATGCTGCCGTCCGTGCCACAATTGATCGAGTTTCTGGGCCGGGAAAAAGTGCTGCAAACCCCCATCGGCGTGGCATGGGCGCGGGACATCGGCAGTCACTTAGCGACGGGCATTCTCTACGAAAACCCGAACGCTGAGCTGCATCTGGGCACAAGTTGGATGGCGCAGGAGGCGGCGCCATTATGGACGCCTTTGCTCGCCCACGGTCTGCCAGTGGTCGCGCTGGCGGGGCTGTTCATGGCCTTGCTGAGCCCGCCGACAGCTCGACTGGCGGTCTGGGTGCCACTGCTGGGTGGATTGCTGGCGGTTGGCCAAAACTGGCTGGTCGGCCAGTCGATGCTGTCCTGGTACCTGCTTTATCTTTTGCTACCTCTGTGCCTAGCTATTCCCATCGCCTGCCACGCGCTGCTGCCCTGGTCTGAAAAGACCGCTCCGGCGGCCATTGTCATCCTGGTAGCGCTCTATGGATTGACCACGCAAGAGGCACGGGCACGTTTTGTCCAGCATGACCGCCAGCCGATCCGGCAGGCCGTGGCCAGCTATCGGGACGAGTATCCCGAAGCCCTCGCCGTCACCTTTGGCGTTAGCGACCGACAACTGCACAGCTATGACCCGCGGGCATTGCTCATGGCCGATGCCGCCCAACTGGAAGCCGCCATCGCGGAGGCGCGCGCAGACAAAAGGCCGTGCTTTGCCGTGATCTGCGGCCCGCTGGAGAGTCTGGCACGTCAGCCCGAACTCAGCCGCCGCGTGCGAGCAAGCGGCGACTTCAAGCTACACGCGACACGACCAGGTTTGGAGGCCATGTTCAGCTACGAAATTTGGCGGCTCACTCCTTGATCACGGCAGGCGCAGCAGGGTGCTGTTTGAAGAATTTGACGATCACTGCCGGAGCCTGCTTCGGATACTCATGCCCGCCAGGATGGATGGCCGTCACCACGGGCACGCCAATGGCAGAGGCGTAAATGGTGCAATTGGCATCCTGATCCCAGGCCGTGCCCTTGTCGCACTGATTGACCGCGAGAAGACCGTCAATCATGCGCTTTTGCCAGTCAAATTTGACCAAAGGATCTGTCTCTCCCGCCACATGCAGCACAGGCTTGGGCTTTAATTTGGGCAGGGATTTGAAGGCGGCTGAGCCAGAGGGTGCCATGGCCGCAAAGACATCGCCTCGCTCCGCCCACAATAGGTAAGTGAAGCCGCCTCCGTTCGAGTGCCCCAAGGCATAGACGCGGGAAAGATCCACGGGCTGCTCCTTTTTGAGCGTCTCAAAAACGGCGTCAAAGAACTTCAAATCCCGATCTCCCTGATCCCCTGCACCAGACTGCCAGCCGTTCTTTTTTCCTTCGGGATCGGTCAGTCGCCCTGGGGTGGGCAAGCCCTGCATGCAAACCACCAACGCCTCCGGCCAAAGCTCATGAATCGGAAAGGCCCGTGTCGAGTTGCGCATGCTGCCACCATGACCGTGAAAGGCAAACACCACTGGCATGAGCTTGCCTTGCGGCACCGCAGGCACGTGCACCAGCGCCTCCCTGTTGACTCCATCAACACTCCAATCCCGCCGCTGCCATGACTCGGCAGTGAGACTGCTTGTGATGATGAGATTGAGGACAGAGAGCAGCAGGAACTTGGGCATACTCTTTGAACCTCGCGACACCGGAAAAGGTTGCGCCAGCTCTGCTGGGCGAGGGTGAAGACCATTTTTTTACGATTCCCAGGCAACTCTGCCTGACAGGCATGGTTTACAGACGAGATGAGCGCCGCTACCCTGATCGCGTTTCCCCCTCGTTTGTTCATGACGGAACCGACCCGGCATCCCGAATCCACTGCCCCTCTCCCGGACCTTGTGACCGGGGGCGAGGGAGTCGCGGTGGAAGATGTCAGCACCCAACTCATGCTGCAGGTGAAAACGGGTGACATCCAGGCCTTTGAAAGTCTGGTCGAACTCCATCAGTCCGCCATCATCGGCACCGTGACTCGGATGCTGGGCAACGTGGAGGACGCCCACGACATCGCGCAACAGGTGTTTGTCCGCATTTGGAAAAGCGCTCCCCGCTACGAGCCCACAGCCAAGTTCACCACCTGGCTTTACACCATCACGCGTAACCTCGTGTTCAACGAAACCCGCCGCCGCACCCGACGTCGTGAGGTACCGCTCGAGCCAGAGACAGAAGACGATCAACCACGCCAGATCGCCAATCACACCACCCCCGGTCCCGACAAACAAGCCCAGCAGGAGGAACTGGAAAAGGCCCTGGATCAAGCCATCGCCGCGCTCCCTGAAAAACAGCGACTCGCCGTCGTGCTCCGGCGCTACCAAGAACTCCCCTATGAACAGCTGTGCGAGGTCTTGGGCATGTCTCTGCCTGCCGTGAAAAGCCTGCTTTTCCGTGCCCGCAACGAGTTGCGCAAAAGCCTAGCCGCCTACTTGGACGACTGAACCGCGCGCCAACGCCGCGCCACCCACCACATGCCGACCGGCACCACCGCGCTGAGCGCCAACGCCGCTGCTGGACTCTGATGTCCCAAGTCACCGATGGCAGCAAAGGCAAAGCCCAGCGGCAGGGAACCGCACAGCAAAGCCACCCAGAAAGTGCGCCAGCGCATCCGCGCCAACCCCGCCAAACACGCCACCGCCTCAGGCAGCACCGGCAGCCAGCGCGACACCGCCACCAACCAGCCACCGCTTTTCTCGAACAAGGCGTGTGCTTGTTCAAGACCATCCTCACCCGCGATCTTCACCGCTATCGGTCGCCCAAGAGCTCGGCACAGCCAATAGGCCACCGCACCTGAAAGCACCGACCCCGTCGCACTGATGACGCCCCCCAAAAGCCAACCATACATCCACCCCATCGCCGACATGACCACGGTACCAGGAATCGGCAACCCGACATCCGCAACCAAAAGACCGATACCCGCCAGCCAAGCCCACGCACCAAAGCGCTCCATCCAAGCCCGTGCCCCCGCAAGACTGAGCGAGCTTTCAAAAAGCTCTCCCCAAAGTACAAAAGGCAAAATCACAGCCACCAGCAGCACCAAGATGAGTGCCAGCAGATGACGTGAGGCACGGCTCATGGTCAGCAATTCAAAGCCCGTCCCAGGTCATATCACGCAGCGGCACCACTTTGCGATCCAGATGATGCTGCGCATGAATCCGCCGCACCGTGCCACTGCGCGCCCGCATCAAGATCGAATGCGTCTCAACGTAGCGCGGCGTCATGTTGACCCCCGGCAGCAACGGACTGTCACTGATGCCGGTAGCGCAGAACAACGCACTGTCACCGACCACCAGGTCATTGCTACGAAACACCCGTGTCATGTCAGCAGGGTCAGAGACAGCGGCGACCTCAGCGCGGTGCTCTTCGTCATGAAACCACATCCGCATCTGCATGTCACCCCCCATGCATTTCAAGGCTGCCGCCGCCAAGATGCCTTCTGGTGAGCCCCCCATACCGACATACAAGTCCACCCCAGAGTTCGGCAATGACGGC
>JBIIUD010000414.1:0-3988 GCA_044340175.1 Verrucomicrobiaceae bacterium | reverse complement strand
CGATGTAGCGGTCCATGATCAGACCTTCAATGATGGCAGCGCGGGTGGCGGGGGTGCCGAGGCCGCGCTCGCTCATGGCTTCAGCCAGTTCCTCGTCCTCGACCAATTTGCCGGCCTTTTCCATGGTGCCAAGCAGGGTGGCTTCAGTGAACCTGGCGGGCGGCTTGGTCTGCTGCTCGTTGACGTCGATATTGAGTGTGTCGGCGGTGTCGCCGTCGCGGGCGGCAGTGAGCAACTTGCCCCCCGAACCCGCGTCTTTGCCATCGGCGGCGGCGGCTTCTTCAGCGGCGGCCTTGCCATAAACGGCCAGCCAGCCTGGCACGCGCAGGATTTTACCGTCAGACTTGAAGGCATCCTTGCCAACGCGAGTGATGCGGGTCGTGACCTCAAATTCGGCGGAGGGGAAAAAAACGGCCACAAAGCGGCGCAGCACCATGTCGAACAGCTTTTGCTCCGCCTCTGGCAACTCCTTCGGCGGGATGACGCCGGTGGGTATGATGGCAAAGTGGTCGCTGACCTTGCTGTTATCAAACACGCGCTTGTTCAGGCGCACCCAGCCGTTGTCCAGGGCGGAGGCAGCGTGGTTGGCGATGTCGTCCGGCAAGGAGTCGGCCTTGCCACGCTTGGAAGCGAAGGTTTTGAGGGTGTCCTTGACGGTGTCAAGGTAGTCGTCCGGGAGATAGCGGGAATCGGTACGTGGATAGGTGAGGACCTTGAATTTTTCGTACAGCGCCTGGGCGATTTGCAAGGTGCGTCGGGCGGAAAAGCCGAAGCGATTGCTGGCCTCACGCTGGAGGGAGGTCAGGTCATAAAGCAGGGGCGGCGCTTGTTTGGCCGGTTTGGTGACCTGCTCGACCTTGCCTGGCTTGCCGACGCAACGATCCGCAATTGCCTGGGCTTCCTCCTGAGTCCAGAGGCGCTCGGCTTTGCGGTGCTCGTCGGTCTCATCTTTTTTGAAGGATTCGTCGATCCACCGGCCCTCATAGCGACCAGCTTCGACCCCGAACAGGCCGATGACCTCGAAGTAGGTGCGGGACTCGAAGCTTTGAATCTGGAGTTCTCGTTCAGCCAGGATGGCCAGCGTGGGGGTCTGAACGCGACCGACCGGGGTAAGGCGGAAGCCTCCGTGGCGGGAGTTCAGGGCGGTGAAAGCGCGGGTGGCGTTGATGCCGACAAGCCAATCGGACTCGGAGCGGCACTTGGCGGCGGCGGCCAGAGGCTGCATGTCGCGGTCGCTGCGCAGGCGCTGGTAGGCATCCAGAATGGAGCCTTGGGTCATCGACTGCATCCAGAGACGCTGGATGGGCTTTTCAATACCGGCGGCTTCGACAATGTAACGGAAAATGAGCTCACCCTCGCGCCCGGCATCGCAGGCATTGATGAGGGAAGAGACGTCCTTGCGCTTCATCAGGCGCTTGAGCAGCTTGAAGCGTTCCTCCGTCTTTTCGATGGGTTTCAGGATGAACTGAGGTGGAACAATCGGCAGGTGCGTGAAGCCCCAGCCGATCTTTTTGCCATCGACCTCGGGCATGCCGAGTTCGAGCAGGTGGCCGATGGCGGAAGAAATGACATGGGTGTCATTCTCATACCAGTCCTTCTCCTTTTTAAACGCAGTCATGCCCGGGGCACGAGCTAAGGCGCGGGCCAGATCAGCTGCCACACTGGGTTTTTCGGCGATGATAAGTGCCTTGGACATAGGGGGGATGAGCTTGGGGCAGAAAGAGAGCGCCGTCAATGGGGGCGTTTCCTGGGGGGAAAACGCCGGTGATGAGCCCTTCGGCGCATCCAGAAGCGAAAAAAGCAATTCTTGATGCGAAAAGGATCCCGGACTCAGGACGATCCGCCGACCATAACATCAGTCTCTTCCTGGCCCACGCAGATCCCGCAAAGTGCACAACTCCCCAGCCAAAGGCCGCGCCCCCCGCTCCCGCTTCGGCCCGAACAAGTCCCGCCTCTCCCCGAACACCTCCTCTACAAATCCCTCACTCCCCACCGCCAACCCACCACTGAACGCCCGAATCGTCTCCATCAAATCCACCTCTGCCGTTTCTCCTCCTTTGGCCTTCCTCGCCCGCACCTGCCGCCGCGTCTCACTCACCCACAGCCCATACGCACCTTTACCCCGCGCCTCCCACTGGCTCACCCCACACCCCACCACATCGCACAAACCTTCCATCGCTTCCTTGTCGCCTCCCTTCGCCCCCGACCACCCACTCCACCGGTAATCCCCCGCCTGCTCCACCAACTCCGCACGCACCGGATTCAAATCGATGTATGCCGCCATCACCTTCAACGCATCCACTGAGGCTCTATCTTGAGTCTTGCAGTCTTGTGTCTTGTGTCCCTCAACGAGCACACTCTTAAACCGCCCCATCCACAACGTCCCACGCCGACCATGCCGCTTGTTGAACCAGCGACTGAACCGCAGCTTCACCGCTCGCATGAACACCGAGATATCGCAGAACCGTCGCTTCAAATCCGCCACACAGCGCTCCGCCTCCGCCGCCCGCCCAGTCCGCCGCCACTCCGCCAATTCCAGCTCCAACCCCGCCACAAACGTTTTGCTGTAAAGCAACCGCAGGTGCCGCATCAGCCGCGCCTCACCTTCCGGCCCCTCGAACCGCTGCAACCACGCCGTGCGCTCCGGCACCCGCACCAGCGCGTGGAAGTGATTGCCCATCACGCAATACGTCAGCAGCTTGATCCCCGAGAACCGCGCCAGCTTGCGCAGCACAATCACCAGCGCCTCCTTATCCGTCTCATCAAACAACGGCAGCCCATCGCAAATGCGCGACATCAAATGGAAACACGTCGAAGGCCGTGCTGGCAGCTCCTTGATCCGCCGCCGCCACTTCGAACGCCGCCCCATACCCACATAAGGCCCCGTCAAAGCCCGCACCACCCCCAAAGGGTCCTGCCCCGCCTCCGATTCATCACTCAGCGCCCGCTTCGTTGTCTTCATCTGCCACGTTGCTCCAATGAGTCCACTTCTGTCAACATAATATATCTGCTATTATATAGAGGCAATAATGAAAAGGCGATCGCGCTTTGTTGGCTCAGCGTTTGAGCAGTTGCGTGAGGGCGGGTGCCAGTGCTGGGTACTGAAAGACATACCCCCCGGCCTGGGCGGCTGCGGGTTGGGCGCGCTGGCTGCTGAGCAGCATCTCCTGAGCGAGTTCTCCGAGGGCGGCCTTCAGGGCGAAGCTGGGGGCGTTCAGGAAAGCGGGTCGGCGTAGAGCCTGAGCCAGGGTGCGGGTGAATTCGGCATTGGTGACGGGACTGGGCGCGGTGAGATTGAGCGGGCCACTGACCTTCGCGTTTTCGGCGGCCCACAGCATGAGTCCGGCTTCATCAGCGATGTGAATCCAAGGCATCCACTGGCGGCCGTTGCCGAATCTGCCGCCGCCACCGAAGCTGAAAGCGCGGCGCATCAGCGGAAAGGCACCGCCTTCGTTACCCAAGACGAGGCCGGTACGGAAACAAACGACGCGCGCACCAAGGCGTGCCTTGGCAAGCTGGGCGGCGGCTTCCCAGCCGACGCAGATTTCCGCCAGGAAGCCTGTCCCAGGGGGGCTGGACTCGGTGAGGAGTTCATCCTCCCGGTCCCCGTAGTAGCCGACGCCGGAAGCGACGAGCACGGCGGCGGGTGGCTGAGTCCAGGTGGCGAGGTGTTGGACGAGCTTTTCAGTGAAGGCGACGCGGCTGTCTCGGATGCGCTGACGCTTGGCTGCGGTCCAGAGTCCAAACACGGGCTCACCAGCGAGGTGGAGCAGGACATCCAGCGGACGCTCGGGCTGGGGCAGCTGCCAGGGAGCATCCGCAGGCTGGACGAGCGCGCTGCGACCCGGACGGTCGCGACGTGAATAAAGGATGACCTCATGCCCACGCTGAGTGGCAAGCTGGGTGACGTGGGTGCCGATGAAGCCGGTGGCTCCGGTAATGCCAATGCGCATAAAAAGGATACGCTAGTGATCGCAAAAACGGCTTA
>JBIIUD010000413.1:0-3991 GCA_044340175.1 Verrucomicrobiaceae bacterium | reverse complement strand
AATTTGGACCCAAAAGGGCTAGCGGAGCGCGACCCCTGGTGCGGAAGCCTGACGCCCACCCATTGTCTCGCGGGCTGCGAGCCCTGCGCGACTTGCGGGAGCCCCAGCCTGACGGACGGCACCTGACAGAAGTCTAAAGAGACGCCAACGCCGCAGAGGCCACTTCCGCCGTCTGCTGAATGTCCTCCCTTGAATGCGCCAGCGAAATGAACCCCGTTTCGAACTGGCTAGGAGCAAAATAAACACCGTGCTCAAGGCAATAGTGAAAGAACTTTCGGAAGGCGGCTAAGTCCGATGTTTTCGCATCATGCAGATCATGCACTTCCTTCTCAGTGAAAAAGAGACAAAACATGCTGCCACGACGGTACCAGCGGTATCCCAAGCCTTTCGACTTCAGCGTCTCGAGCACCGCCGTTTCGAAAATCTGCCCGATCTCCTCGAGCCGCTCATAGCCTTTCTGCTTCTCCATTTCCTTGAGTTGCGCCAACCCTGCCGCCAGCGCGACAGGGTTACCCGAGAGCGTTCCCGCTTGGTAAACTGGCCCATCGGGAGCCAGTTGATCCATGATGTCCGCCCGCCCGCCAAAGGCCCCGACGGGCAACCCTCCCCCGATCACCTTACCCAGACAGGTCAAATCCGGCGTGATGCCCTCCAACTCCTGCACCCCACCTTTGGCCAGACGAAATCCCGTCATCACCTCGTCAAAGATCAATACCGTGCCATGCTTTGCAGTGACCTCTCGCAGTTTTTGAAGAAACCCCGGTCTTGGTAAAATGAGCCCCGCATTCGCAGGATAAGGCTCCACGATCAAGGCTGCGATTTCACTGCCCCGTTTTTCAAACAACGCCTCCAAAGCGGCCTCATCGTTGAAGGGCAAAATGAGAGTCAGTTCCGCAAATCCACGCGGCACCCCGGCACTGTCAGGATTCCCATGCGTCAAAGCCCCACTGCCCGCCGCCACCAGCAGCGAGTCCACATGCCCATGATAGCAGCCCTCGAACTTCACGATCAGATCACGCCCGGTGAATCCACGCGCCAGCCGGATCGCAGACATCGTCGCTTCCGTTCCGCTGCTCACCATCCGCACTTTTTTGATGGAGGGCACCCACTCACAGATCGTTTTGGCCATGTCCACCTCATAGGGATTCGGAATGCCAAAGCTCACCCCCTCCTTGGCGGCGTCATTGATCGCCTCCAGCACCACCTGGGGCGCATGCCCCAAAATGGCCGGCCCCCAGGTGCCGACATAATCGATAAACGCTTTGCCGTCCACATCCTGGATTCGACTCCCTTTGGCCCGCCGAACAAAGAACGGCTCACCACCCACATTGCGGAAAGCCCGCACGGGACTGTTTACCCCTCCAGGGATGTATTGTTTGGCAGTGGCAAAAAGTTTTTGGGAAAGGGGGCCTGAGCTCATGGTGCAATCAATTGAATAGCCGGGACGCGGCAGAGGTCGAACAAAAGCTGTCTTTTCATTTCAATCAAACCTGATACGCTTTTCGAGTTGTTCCCTCTGCTTATGAAAACGCGCCGCTTCATTGTGACTGCACTGCTCCTGATGGGCAGCGTTTATCCAGAGAGAGTCACTGGTCAGCTCCCGCTCAACGGACTGCCCCGGCGAAACAGTTCCAAACTGGCCGACGAACCCGGCACCATCACTGTCGAGGGTCTGCTGCCCAAGCCTGTCGTGGTCAAAGTTCCCAACGAAGCCACCATTTACTATCACTCCGACTTCCAACGCCCGCTCGGGTCCATGGCACCCGGCACCCTTGTGACCCTCGTCGCTCTGGGCGACACTGCCTACCGAGTCCGCGGCCGCGCCCGCCATGGCGATGTCGCCGGTTGGTTGAAACCCACGGACGTCATTCATCCCGACCCCGATCTGCATGCCAATTTGAAAAAGGTCTATGATCGGCAGATCCAAGTGCAGGCGCTGATTGCCAAAAATGAAGTCGCTCTCGGCATGACTCAAGAAGAGGTCCGCGAGTCCCTCGGCAAACCCACCCGAACCACCAGCAAACTCACGCCGTTTGGACGTGAAGACACCGTCGAGTATGCCGTTTTTGAGCGCGTTCCGCAGACCGTCACTGGTCGGGATGCTCTCGGTCGGCTGGTTCAAACCATCGTCTATGTGAAGGTGGAAACTGGCACCCTCAGCATTCACTTCAAAGACAACATCGTGGACACGATCGAAGAGAAAAAGGGCCACCCCCTCGGCGGTGGCGGGATCAAAATCGTCGTCCCACCGATCATCCTGTGGTAGTTCCCTCTCCCAAATTTTCTTCCCTGCGCCCCTACTCCATTCCCTCCTTGCGTCAGCACGCTGCTGATCCATGATGCGCGGATGCACCGGAAAATGGTCGCCCGCACTTACTCTGCCACCTTAGTTGGCGTCAACGCCGTCGAAGTCGAAATCGAGTCCCACGATGGCGGGGGAAACCCCAAGATGATGATCGTCGGTCTGCCCGACGCCTCCGTCAAAGAAAGCCGGGAACGCGTCGCCGCTGCTATCTCCAGCAACGCCCTCATGATGAATGATGGCGTGACCACCGTGAATTTAGCACCGGCAGATCTGAAAAAAGAAGGCCCCGGATTCGATCTCCCCATCGCCATCTCCTTGGTCGCGCACCGCTCCAAACTGTCGATGGATGCCCTCGCCAGCACCGCCATGATCGGCGAACTCGCCCTCAACGGTGAGCTTCGACCCGTCCGCGGCATCCTCGCCGTCGCCCTGGAAGCTCGTGCTAGGGGACGCGCCCGTCTCATTGTGCCCAAACGCAGTGCTGCCGAAGCCAGCGTCGTCTCTGGCATCGACATCATTGGGGCGGAGACTTTGCAGGAAGTCGTGCTCTACCTCAAGGGTGAGCTCGACATCGCACCCGAACCCTGCCGCGCCACCGAATTTTTCGCCTCCTCGAGTCATTACGACTTTGACTTTGCCGACGTCAAAGGCCAGCACGACGCCAAACGCGCCATGGAAGTCGCTGTGGCGGGCGGGCACAATTTGCTCATGGTCGGCCCCCCCGGCACAGGCAAATCGATGATCGCCAAACGCATTGTCACCCTTATGCCTGGCATGAGCGAAGAGGAGGCGATCGAGACCACCAAAATTCATAGCGCCGCTGGCTTGCTCACAGAAGCGAACGCCTTTATCGCCACCCGCCCCTTCCGTTCCCCTCACCACACCATCAGTGATGCTGGTCTGCTCGGGGGTGGTTCAAACCCAGGCCCTGGGGAAGTCAGCATCGCCCACAATGGCGTGCTGTTTCTGGATGAACTGCCCGAGTTCCGTCGCAGCACTCTGGAGGTCATGCGGCAGCCGCTTGAAGACAACAAAGTCACCATTTCTCGCGCGGCCGGTAGCATGACGTTTCCCGCGCGCTTCATGTTGGTCGCAGCGATGAACCCTTGCCCTTGCGGTTACTTCGGAGATACCAAAAGAGAATGTCGGTGTGGTCCGCCTCTGATTCAAAAATACCGACAACGCATCAGTGGCCCACTGCTTGATCGCATCGATCTCCATGTCGAAGTCCCCCTCGTCGATTACAAAGCCCTCTCCTCCAATGAAGTGGGGGAGTCCTCCGAATTCGTTCGCGCCCGCGTCAATCAGGCCCGTGCCATTCAAACCGAACGCTTTGCCAAGAGCCCCGGCATCCACATCAACAGCGCCATGACCCCGCGCCAAATCAAAACCCACTGCCAGCTCGATGCCGAATCCAGCGGCTACCTTGAGCACGCCATGAGCGACATGAACTTCTCCGCCCGCGCCCACGACCGCATCCTCAAAGTCGCCCGCACCCTAGCCGATCTCGCAGGGAGCGACTCCATCCGCGCCAACGACATCCTCGAAGCGATCGGCTACCGCGCCTTGGATCGAAACTTGTGGGCCTGATTCACCTCACCACGAACAGGTCGATGCGAGCGCTCGGCCCCTGGCTCAGGCTACGCGGCATCCAACCCAAATTCCGTGTGCACCGCACGCGCCGCC
>JBIIUD010000578.1:0-3125 GCA_044340175.1 Verrucomicrobiaceae bacterium | reverse complement strand
GTCGCAAAAAGCAGATCGCTTTCACGGTGTCTGAAAGCTTCGTCCACAAAAGAGCCCGGCTCCAACCGCAATCCGCTCCAGTCGATGTGTCTGGAGAGTGACTCTGGAAACTGTGTGGACAGGAACGCAGCTGCATTCTCCGGAACGGAAAATCCCGCTTTGAACAATTTGTCATGAGGTTGGTGGAGGGTGTCCTCAGACATGGGCTCTGATTGTGAAAAAGATCGTTCTTAAAACAATCAGCCCCGAACGAGTTCTTCGGCCAGGGCGGCGTTGCCGATAATGCCGGCTTCGTTGCTAAAGCGTGCCGGCACGATTTGCAGTCGCTCCCAGACGACACTGGAGACCATGGATTGGACCTTCAACTTCAAGGGAGCGAAAATCAGGTCGCCAGCTTGGGCCACACCACCGCCGATGACAAAGGCGTCCGGATTGAGCAGCCAGGCGATGCTGGAGATGGCGGTGCCGAGCCAATCCGCCACCTCGCCCCAGACCCCGCGCGCGATTTCATCGCCCGCCTCCGCTGCTTCAGCGATGGCTTTCGGCGTGCAGTCGGCGAGCTCCTTGCGGATGCCGGCCTCAGCATAGCGGGAGACGGCGTGCTCGGCGATCTGGTTGTTGCCCGTGTACTTTTCCAGGGCCCCCAAGTTGCCGTAGTGACCGGGACGCCCGTCGAAGTCGATGCTCATCTGTCCGACTTCTCCGGCGGAATCTTGGCTGCCGCGATACATTTGGCCGTTCAAGATCAAACCACCGCCGATGCCGGTGCCGAGGGTGAGGGCGACGACGTTGCGCAGGCCGCTCGCAGCCCCATAGCGGAACTCCGCCCAGGCCATGGCGTTGGCGTCATTATCGACCACAACAGGCAATTCGGCCTTGTCAGACAGCAGCGTTTTGAGCGGCACATGCTTCCAGCCGGGCACGTTGGTCAGCTCATGGACAAAGCCCCGATCAAAGTCCACCAAACCGGGAACACCGACGCCGATGGCGGCGATGTCTGGGAATGAGGAGCGCAGGTTGGCCACTCGGGCAGCCATCTCGTTGATGAGCGCATGGGGGCCGTGGAAGTCGGCGGTGATGATGGGTTCATCGGTGCAAATCAGTTCGCCGCCGCGGCAGACGCCGAGCTTGACCGAGGTGCCGCCGAAGTCGATGCCGACAGTTGAGTAAGTTGGATCAGCCATGAGGAGTAAAGGGGTGGAGATTTCCCACCAAACGCAGCCCGTGCAAGGTCAAATCGGGCTCAACCGCAATGTCTTCGCCGAGACCGGACACAATCCATGCGGCATCGCCACCCGTGGCGACGATGTGGACAGGGCCGGGAGGCAGTTCCTTGCGCAGGGCTTCCAAGATGCCGCGCACCATGCCCCGGTAGCCGATCGCGGCTCCAGAGAGGATGGCTTCGGTGGTGGATTGTCCGATGGCCTGGGTCGGCTCCTTCAGCTCGACCTGGGGCAGCAGGGCGGTGCGCTCATGCAGGTAATCGGTCATCAGGCGCAGGCCCGGAGCGATCACCCCGCCGATGTAATGCCGATCCGCTGCGAGAATGTCAAAGGTCACAGCCGTGCCGAAGTCGATCACAATGCCGGGCGCACCATGCAGGTGGGCGAGGGCGACAGCATTGGCGAGGCGATCGGGACCAATGCTGTTCGGGTTCGGGTAGCGAATGCCGATGCCCATTGGCGTGTCATGGCGGAGTTCGACCAGGGCGGGGCCGAGTACTTGCCGAAAAGCAGGCACCGCGTCCGGGACGACGCTGCACAGCACGGCTTGGTCATAGAGCCAGCCATCGAGCACAGCGCTGATCTTCTCGGGCGTTGCGCCCGCAGTGGCGCAGTCGCGGTGGTCGCTGATCACGCCGTCAGTGGCCAGGCCGAATTTGGTGCGGCCGTTGCCGATGTCGATGAGAAGTTGGCGTGGCATGGGCGGTGGCGGTGGTGTTCAGCGGGTGGTCCCGCCAAAGAAGTGGGCCAGGGCCTCCATCATGCCCTCACTGGCGGGGCGGTTCGCGACGAAGCCGCCATGACTTTGCACCGTCACTTTGATCGGTGCCAGGGCATTGCTCGGACAGGCGATCTTGGCGGCGAAAGCGGGGTGCAGCATGGACAGATCATTGAAGTTGTCGCCAGCGGCAAAGACGTGCTCTGCGCGCAGGTCGAGTAGACGGCTGAGCTCGCCCAATGCCGTGCCTTTGCTAAACCGGGCGTGGGAAAAACGCAGGTAGATGGTGTTGCGCTGAAAGCCGATGTCAGGCTGGGTCTGCTGCTGGGCCTCAATCCAAGTGCAGATGCGGTCCATCTCCTCACTGCTGGTGGCGATGATGCCGAGGTCGCCGTCGTCGCCTGTGATGAATTCCGCTTGTCCGCTGGCATCGACAAAACGGCGCACGGCATCGAAGAAGGCGGAGTGATCTTTGACAAAGCGCTCATGGGCGCGACGGGCCTGTTTGTTCCAGGAGCCAAAGTCCGTCCAGCGACTGAACAACCCGGGGCGGTACACATCGCACTCGCGCACGATGAGGTAATCGGGCTCCATGAACAGCCCGTATTGGGCCAGGCCTTGCAGCGTTTGCCCCAGGCTGCGCCCGGTATTGATCACCCAGGCAGCGCCCTGCGCGCGCAGGTGCTTGATCATCTGCCCCAGTCCCGGATGAAACACCGGATCGGACTCCGGCAGCACCAGGGTGCCGTCGAAGTCGAAGCAGAGGATGAAGGTGGGTTTGGGCGTGGCCATGGAATAGGGAAAGCTCCCAGTATGCCCAAAACCGCAGGCAGCGCCAAGAGTTCTTTACCGATCAAGCGGCCCCCGAGCGGGCTTTTTTCAGCGTGTGGACCGAAAGCAGGCCAATGGAAGCGGTGGCTGCCACGCCCAGGAAGTGGACAGCCGCCAGCAGGTTGTTGGACTGCTGGAGGCCTGCAAAACCGGACTGAGCCCAAGCCAGCGTGAGACCCCCGCCCAGCGCAAAACAACCCAGGATGACACTGAGCAGGAGGAAAAACAGATTGCCCTCATTCATGTTGATCAGACGCTGGGTCAGCGCCAGTGGGCGATCGTTGGTGCGCAGGAAGAGACTGCACCCGAAAATGTAGAGCTGGGTGCCGAGAATGCCGCCGAGCAGAAGCAGC
>JBIIUD010000412.1:0-3999 GCA_044340175.1 Verrucomicrobiaceae bacterium | reverse complement strand
TCAGCAAGATCGCTGAGGCGTGTCCGGGTGAGGTGTCGATCCGGTGGGATGAACTGGACAGTGGATTCTCGGTGAAGGCGTCCGGGGTATTGCCGGCGGATGTGACTTTGTTCGGGGATCTGCTAGACGCGGTGACGGCGCGGCGGGAGGTGCGATTTGATTACCACAAACTGACGGGATCAAAGCCGGAGCATCGCCTGGTGCAACCGTATCATGTCGGGCAGATCGAGCATGGCTGGTATCTGGTAGCGTATGATCCGAGTCGCAAGGACATGCGCACCTTTGCGCTGCAACGGCTGACGAATCTGGAGGTGCTGAAGTCGAAGTTCGAGCGGGACCAGCGCTTCAGTGCGCGGACACATCTGGGCGGTGGCTTCGGGGTGTGGAGCTACGATGAGAAGGAAAACCAGGCGCACGAGATCCGAATCCGGTTTGAAGGCTATGCGGCTCGGGTGGTGGCAGAGCGGATGTGGCACTCCTCGCAGGAGATCGTGCAGCTGAAGCCGAATGGCAGTGTGATTGAGTTCCGAGCGCGGCTATCTGGTTTGGAAGAGATCACCCGCTGGGTGTTGAGCTGGGGCAGCAAGGCGCAGGTGCTGGGGCCGCCAGCGCTGAAGAGGCGGGTGAATGATGAATTGCGTGCGATGGTCAGTGCGGCCGAGAAAGGCTGAATGGCGTGGTCGTAAGCCAAGTCAGCCGGCATTGCATGTCATCTGGCAGGGACAGGGATTGGGGACAATCGTTTCCCTATTCGCGGCCATTCGTGGTGATAGATGATGGGCGGTCCCGCTACGAAGCGGAGTTCTTTCTGAATCATCTGCGTCCGCATTATGAATTTGTTCAATCATTCGATAACCCGTCGTCATCTTCTTCGCTATGGAATTAAAGGGGGCGTTGCCTCTGCTGCGACGCTGCTTGGCGTGGCGGGGTCCAGTTCACGAAGCAGCCAAGGGGCTTCATCGCTTGGTCAAACGGCAGCCCTGAGTTGTGCGCGCGAGCAGTATCCCGTGGGTGTTGAGATTGGGGAATCACACGTTTGTGTGGCCGTGGGAGAACGACTTCTGGATGGCTCTATTGAACTACGCAGTGTAAGTCATAGGCAGGCGAGACCTGAGGATTTCGGGTCACAAAATCCATACGTGGAATCTGCTGTTGCCTGTCTTGGCGAGACATTGGTGGAGGCGGAAAAAGGTGCCGGCGTAATGATCAAAAAGGTGGCCTTGGCTGTGACATCCGAGCCGCTTCTCCAAAAACCTTGTTGGTATTTCAGCCAGGACTGGATCGATAAAATGCTGGAGCAGGATCGGAAGGAGAGGCCATCGTTGTTCCTCGGCTTGGATAATTACAACTCTTTCGAGCGCCATCGGGCGGAGCGGTGGCGCGCCCGCGGATGGACGGCAACCGAACTGCTATGGAGACGCTTTCATCACCCAGTCTCAAACTGCGAAGACCCCTGTTTTATCTGCAACGCAGATGGAGTCATTGACCGTCACAGGCTCGGAGACTGCCTGCAGCTTGAGCAAGGGCACATTGCGGCGGATCTCGATTGGTGGTTTGGATGGGTGGAGAGCGGATGCAGCGAGCATGGGGTGGCTATTGGACGCCTCGTCCATTCTGGGGTGGCCTGCGCAGAATGGGTGCTCAGTGCTGCCCAAAAAGAGCGGGGTGCTATGGTGATGAAGGTTGAAGAAGAATGGATCAGTTTGGCTCTGTATGGCGGCGGGAGGCTCCTGTGGAGTGACTGCTTGCGTGCCGCCAGCTACTTTTACCGTGGCTTCTTTGACTATCCTTTACAGGAGCCGCCGCCCGATTGGTTTTCCAAAAAGATGGAGAACATTCGCGACCGGTATTTGATCGAAATTCCTGCGGATGCAACCCTTCACCTCGCTGGAGCTTGGGCTGCGGAGCCGCTTATGGTTGAAATGGCCGAGGCTGTTTTCAATCGCAGGGTCGTTCAAACACGTGCCCACGAAGGAGTTTTCGGGTGTTCGGATTGGCTGAGTGATCCGCGGTATGCCTGTGCCATCGGTCTCTTGAAGTTTGCGTGATAGCCGAGCGTGTTGAAGCTGTCGTGGTTCATTTGAAACGGCCTCTTTCGAGGTCTGGACCCGGCGGCGATGGGTTCAGGAGGTCGCCGGAGCATGGGATCCGTCTTGCCGATGGAGAAGGTATACGGGAGGTGAGTTTGCGGGTTGCCCGCTGCCGGGGGTAGTATCGCCTCGATGCCGGGCAGGGGTATCGCTGCAAGAATCGTCTGGCCATCATCCAATTGGTGGGTAAGACATTCTCCAGGCGGCCTGCGCCGCTTGATACTTCAGTCCGAAGGGGAGGCAGTGTGGCCGAATCCATACTGGGGTGCCATTGTCCCCGTCTCATGCCATGCACGCAGCCCCGAAACCCACAAACGAAGCACTGACCAGCGATTTGAAGAAGCTCGAAAGCCGGGCCTTTCAGTTTGCCGAGTGGGCGACTGATGTCTTGAAGGACTATCACGCGGTGATGCCGAAGGTGGATGAGAGTGTAGCTGGGCCATTGCGTGCGCTGCATGCCTGGGTCTTTGTTCCAACCACACTGTGGCCGTTTAACATTCTGGATGTACTTGGGGATTGTCTTGTCACTCTCAAGAAGCGAAAGAAGCTCAATCGCAGCCACTGCCTTTTGCTTGAGTTCTTGCCCGAGACGCCTGGAATGGAAGCCTGCACGGCGGTGGCCGAGCATGAGCATAACGTCCAGAAGGGTAGCTACGAAGACCTGATCAAGACGAGCGCAAAGTTCGAGCAAGCCCAACTGGGGATGAACGCCAATCCAGAATTGCAAAGTCAGTGGGCACGCCTCAAAGGTGAGTTTGATGTCGCTCTGTTTGCCGACCACAAGGGCGTCGTCCGTCGCACGATGGGGGCCGAGCGCAACATGCGTCCGCGCTTTTCGGTGGACATGGGCAAACCTGCGGACGTCTTTCAAGCTGCGTTCGATGCGTTTTGTCAGCGCTGGAACCTCTATGGGATGCAGCATGATGAACCCCTGCTGCTCAAGTTTGCTGTCAATGTCACTCCCTACGGAACCATGATCTTGATTCCGTCCTACTGGTCCTTTGATCCAAAGCGGGATATTCGTTGGGATGCGATTGCCAGCTTGCATCGCACCCGGGTGCCTGGTCGTCAGGGGTTGGCTTTGGCGGAGGGGCAAGCCGAGGGGATACGACAGGCGAAGGTTTTGCGCCGATTGGACGAAGAAGCAAAGCAGTTAAAGCTTAAGGGCGAAAAGAAACATCGCTTTCTCTGCGCCGGTCTCGGTTGGGTGCCCGAGACCAGTCCAAAGCGTCTTAGCAGGCTGAGGGCAAAGTTTAAATGAGGGGACGGCGATTGGGGACAATCGGTTCCCTGTTCATAGCATTCCAGGGGGCTATCATTCAGGGATGCTGCCTTCCTCCGAAAACACAGATGACAATCGCACGTCCTTAGTGGACCCACTTGCACCTGAACTTGCCAACGATCATCCACCTGCGCGTGCGCATGTTGTCTGCGATGTGTCGGAGGCCGGGGCTTTTACTCACCAGTTCAATCGTCTCTACGCTCCTGTGCTGGCCGCCTTTGGAGGAGATCGCCTGCATCAATGTGGAATGGCTGGCTGCTACGATCTTGATTTGGCGATCAACGAGAATGCGCCTGCACTTTACCGTTCCATTCGGAGACTAGCCGATGAAGATGAGCTGGATGTTTGGGACGATCTCACGTTTCAATTTGGTCCGCGCGCCTTTCTTTACGCCGACCAAACCCGAGTGGTGGGCTACGCTGATACGCCAGGCGGAGCCGAGGCTCTGGCAACAGAGTTCAACGCCAAATACAGTAAATCCCCAACACCCACCGGTGGCGTTTTTTATTTGATCCGGACCGGACGCGAAATCACCACAGAATCTGTTTTGCTAGATGCAGAAACCATTCTTGATCCTGCCACTTTCACTCTGCACTACGGGAGCGGCAGTTGGGAGTGGCACGAACA
>JBIIUD010000411.1:0-4005 GCA_044340175.1 Verrucomicrobiaceae bacterium | reverse complement strand
ACCGCCGGACTGCAACTGCCCATGCAACAATGCGGCGGCGGCGGCCTGCGCTGCTTTGAGATGGGCACCATCCCCCGTGACTTCATAAGCCGTGAGGAAGGCACCGCCAACTGTGGGGGTGCCGGGTGCCTGAACCCAAACCTGATCCACCGTGGCCCGCCCTTCTCCCCAGCGCTCGCTCAAATCTGGACTATAGTAATAAACATACCCGCCATGAGTCGCCACTTTCTCAGCGAAATAGGCGGTGGCTTTGGTCAGGCACGCTTTCGCCTCCGCACCCAGATCGGCTCGGCTCAGAGAGGTCAAACAACCGAGCATAAGACAAGCTAGAGCTGAGCGCTGTGTGAAAGAGGACAATTTCGCCATGATAGGGAAAGTCTCTGAAAACTTGCGTCTCAGGTCAAGCGGTCTGTTTGACCCATGCCAAGCCGCTCTAGGCCTCGATGGCGAGCAGGGTGACCTTCAACCGTTCACACCGGGCGACGACCTCTTCCATGCCCAAGATCAGCGTCTTACCCGCCTCTACCGCGATGACATTCACACCCGCCTCAGCTGCCGTCTGAATGGTGTCTGGTCCGACAACGGGCACATCAAAGCGCATGTCCTGCCGGGGCTTGGAGACCTTGACCATGGTGGCCTCACCCCGACCAAGCTGACCGCCGCGCTTTACCGCCTCGTTGGTACCTTCAAAGGCTTCGACAGCCAGCACAGTGCCCTTTTTCACGACCACTGTCTGGCCAATGTCCAGTCGGCTGCTTTCCTTGGCGATGCGCATCCCAAAACGGGCCTCCTCCCAGCGGCGCTCCTTGATTTTGGGTCCCGCCACCGGCCCGGGCAATGGCATGAGGTGCTCTAGAAACGTCGTGGCGGGGAGCAGGGTGATGCCGTCTTTGGCCAATTCATCAGCGATGCCACCAAACAGCGTCTCAGCGTTGCGTTGCTTGAGGCGGGCCAGCATCAACAATGTGCGGAGGTCAGGTCGGAGATCAAAGAGGTTGCGGGGTGCAATCTGACCAACCATCACCGCCTGAGTGATGCCTTGTTCCTTGAAAAACTTGATCATCTTGCCGAGTTGACCCACTCGAAACCAGGCCGTGGCGTCCATCATCCCGGTCAAAGCCGATTGGGTTTCCCCTTCAAAAGCAGCCGCCACCAGACGTCGCACTCCCGCCCGCCGAGCAGCCGTGGCGAAGGTCTCCGGGTAAATCCCGTTGCCAGCAATGAGGCCTATGGCTTCCAGAGAGGGAGTCGGATTGTCCATCATGCCACTGTGAAACGTGGATTTTGCCCCATGAACGCTATCGGATTCTCCCACACGACTCGGGTCACAGCCGCCTCATCCCATCCCCGTTGACGCATGACCCGCATGGTCTTTGGCACTGCCAGAGGATCACTCACGCCCCAGTCACAGGCACTATTCATCCAAATCCGCTCCGCCTGCCGCTGCTCCAGCATGTCGATGGCGCGGTTCGGGGTGCATTTGCTTTCCGGATACAGTGTGATGCCCGCCCAAAAACCAGCGTCCAACACAGGATCAATGGTGTGCTCTTCGACGTGATCGATGATCACACGTTCGGGGTCGATCCCAGAAAAGTTTTTCAACGCATCAACAATCAGGCGCGTGCCCTTCAGCTTGTCCTCCAAGTGGGGGGTGTGCACCAAGACGAGTTGCCCATGATCCTGGGCCACTTGCAGATGCCGCTCAAAGATCGCCAATTCATTGCGGCTGTTTTTATTCAGTCCGATCTCTCCAATGCCCAACACCCCGGGCTTTTGCAAAAACTCAGGTATGAGTCCGATGACCTCCTCCGCCAGTTTCAGGTCCTCGGCTTCTTTGGGGTTGATGCACAACCAGCAGTAGTGGGCGATGCCAAACTTCGCCGCGCGCTTTGGCTCATACTCGGTGATCTGGCGAAAGTAATCGTAGAAACCCTGAGCCGAAGCACGGTCGAAACCAGCCCAGAAAGCGGGTTCGCAAATGGCCGCACAGCCTGCAATGGCCATCCTCTCATAATCGTCCGTGGTCCGGCTGACCATGTGTCCGTGAGGCTCAATGTATTTCATCGTGTTCGTTTTAAAAAGTTACACCGCCGCTGGCACACGCGCACCTACCGCACCTTGTACCGTTGCCTTCTCAATCGGCTCCGTGCTGAGATCACTAAACGTGAGCAAAACCTCCCGGGCCCGGGCAGGTTCCGCAGAGTTCAAACAGCCAATCGCCTCCTGCAGTGCAACCACGCGGAAATCCGCCTGCTGGCCCGCGCGCTGGACGCGATCAAGGAAGGCCGCAAGGTCGATCAACTTCGACCTCGCGTCCATGAAACCCAAATCCACCAGATTGACCGACTGCGGAGACTGCCATGATGACGACATGCCCAACGCTACCGTGCCCGCAGCACCTCTCAACCTCAAATCCACCCCGAGCATGCATGCATGTCGTTTCAATAAACTGAGAGGACCGCGTTCGAGTGTTCCAAATTTATCGATATTTTTGACGAGAAAGCTCGCCCATGTTGTCGTAAGCTTTGAATAGCCTTTCTCAACGCGTGATTCCTCCACTCCAGCCTGAATCGATCTCTTCACCGCTTGCCACGCCAGTGAATCACGGAGTGATGGTCTGGTTTCGGAACAAATTTTTAGCAGGGCTGGCTCTGGCTCTGCCGTTGGTGATCACTTTTGTCATCCTGCAGTTCATCTACAGTCTGCTCCATGGCTCGAGCGAGCCCATCGTCAAATGGTTCGCCGATTTGGCCAATGAGATCGCTGGTCGCACGGTGATCGGAACGGAGGACCCCCGCTTCCTCATGGCCACGCGCTTCATTGGCGTGCTGATCCCCATCGTCGCCCTCGTTGCTCTAGGCTTCATGGCCACGAACTTCATCGGTGCCCACGTGGTCACGGCCTTCGATCGGCTGATGCTGCGCATTCCTTTTGTTTCGTTCATCTACAAATCGCTGAAGCAAGTCATCGACTCCTTCAAATCCCTCGGTGGCGCCCAGAATTTCAAACGGGTCGCCTACATCGACTATCCAGTGCCTGGCATGAGGCTCATCGCGTTCGTCACCGGCCAGTTTACCGACGCCAAGTCCGGTAAAGCCTTGACCGCGGTGTTCATCCCCACGGCACCCAACCCGATGTCCGGTCTGCTGCTGATCGTCGATTCGGAAAAGATCACGGATGCGCCTTTAACCATTGAAGATGCCATGAAACTCATCTTCTCGGGTGGCTTGCTGGCACCCGAGTCGGGAGTTGCACCTCTCAATCAGCGCCCAACCGCCGCCACCGCCGAAGAATCCCCTCCTTCACCCAAGGAAGACGAAGCTTTGGCCCGACTTTTTCCAGCCGATCCCGAGACGGAACTGTCGCCGGTCTTGCAAGCCCTGCCCCGGGCCGAAGATTTCGACTCGGGCGACCCCGACATTTTGGCAGATGCCGACCTGCACACCCCGCACCCCTCAGCCTCCAGCAGTGTCACCCGCCGCATCGCCAATGTCCTGACCTGGAAGCGGCGATAATCCGGTTTAGCATTGCGCCCAGCGCCGTATGGACGTAATGCTTTCACAGTGGCGGTTTACGCCAGTGGTTCTTTGAAATCTTTGCAGACAGCGGTGTCTTCACCACCGTTTTCCTGCGCGCTTTTCCTGCAGTGTTCGTCATCGGGATGTTAGTGGCCCGGCCCGTTTCTTCAAACACGGGAGTCGCTCGACCAGGAGGCTTATTGCCAGGCCCTTCACGGGGAAGGCGGCCTCCAGGACTCGCTGGACTCCCACCTGGACTCACTGGGATACGTGAGCCCTCATACCGGACGGCACAGGCGGGAATTCTAAGGCATCGCGGCCCCGAGTCGCGATGCCTTTCTCTTGACTCCTTTTCGCCCCTTGTCCTCCATCGTCTCCCCCTCCATCTTCGATTGTGATCCCCATCCTTCTTCGCCTCTCAGCATGGCTATGCGTGACCCTGCTGCTCACTCAGTGCGCGACCAAAGACAAGGCCGCCGATCCGAGT
>JBIIUD010000410.1:0-4006 GCA_044340175.1 Verrucomicrobiaceae bacterium | reverse complement strand
AGGGCGTACTTCAATTGGCTCTCGATGTGATCAGCGGGGACCTTCAGGCAGCGGCGGATGAGGGCGTGCTTTGCGTCACTCCAGCCGACCTCGCGAACGTAAGTGGTGGGGACTTTCTCGCGGAGGGCTTTGATGAGCGCCTCCAGCAGGCCGCGGCGGAAGTTGTGGTTGAAGTCCTTGTAGTCCGGCGGCGGGAAGAAAAGGCTGGGGAAGGCGCTGGCGGTGATGTTTCCCAGGAGGCTGGTGATGTCACTGCGGAAGTTGGGGTTGTCACCGAAGGCGTCCCCCACCAGGTCATGCAGGGCATCTCCCAGCACACCGCCTGCCGCGCCAACCAGGGGACCGCCAATCGCGGCACCGACGCCGATGCCGAGGAGACGGGAACAGGTGCGCGCGATGGAGTTCATGCCGGGGTGGCGTGAGTGTGCATGAAGTCGGCGGATTTCCCAAGCGGGATTTTTGCTCTGGAGCTGGGCGGTTGGCCGCAGCATTCGCTCAAAAAACCCCAATTCCACCTCACAAACCCCAACAAATCGGCGTATCCTTCTCGCCCCCTCTTCTGATGCGACGCCTACTGTTTCTTTTCCTTCCCCTGCTTTCTGCTGCACCGGACACTGCCGCTGCCGACCCGCATCGCGGTGCTGCCGATTATGAAGAGCGCATCCGCCCCATCCTGGAGCAGGTCTGCTTTGACTGCCATGCCGATGGTGTGGACAAGGGCGACTTCGCCTTTGACGCGGCCAAGGACCTCAACAGCCTGCTGTCCGACCTCCACCTCTGGGACCTCGTCCGCCAGCAGCTCACCACCCACGTCATGCCGCCGGAAGGCAAGGACCAGCCCACCCTCCAACAGCGAGATGACGTGGTCCGCTGGATCGATGACAACGTCTTCTGGATGGATCCGGAAAAGCCCGACCCCGGCCAGGTCACCCGCCGCCGCCTCAACCGTGCCGAGTACAACAACACCATTCGCGACCTACTTTACCTCGACACCCGCCCCGCCGACGCCTTCCCGCCCGACGACAGTGGTTACGGCTTTGACACCATTGGCGATGTCCTTTCTGTCTCGCCCCTGCTCATGGAAAAATACGTCCGCGCCGCCTTCGGTGTGGCCGAGGCGGCCACCGCACTCCAGGAGTCCGAGACCCTGAACATCGCCATCGATGGCAAGCGCTTCTATAACTACAAAGACAAATCCGGCGAGTCCGGCCCCAGCCGCCACTTTTCCAGCGAGTCCGCCGCCGCTTACCGACTGACGCCACCCTTTCCCGGCACCTACACCCTGGAACTGCACGCCGCCGCCGCTCAGGCCGGCCCTGATCCCGCCAGAATGAACGTCCGCCTGGGTAAAACAGATCTCGGCACCTTTGACATCACCACTCAGGACCAAGGGGAAGACACCCAATGGCAGATCATCCGTCTGGAAGCCGCGCTCACAGGCGAGACGGAGTTGATCGTCTCTTTCACCAACGATTTTTATGATGCGACGACCAAGGCTGACCGGAATCTCACCCTCCGTCGCGCCGTCTTGACACTACCCGCCTCTCTTCAACCACCCAAGCCCACCCGCTTCCTGGCTTGGCTGCTCGAGGGCAAAGCCGTTGGCACGCCGTCCATGTCATTGACAGGTGAGGATTTAATACTGGTCAATGGCGCCGGCAGCGCAGATACCGGTGCCTTACTGCTCGCCTCCGCAGGCACGGCCCGGCACCCGCTAATAATCACCACCCCCGGCCGCTACCGTCTCAGCATCAAGGCCGGTGCTCAGCAGGCCGGCACCGACCCCGCCAAGTTCGACACCAAATGGAACGGCCAAACCCTGGCCACCTTCGACGTCACCGCCAAGAACCAACAACCGCAGTGGTTCCAGCATGAGTTTGACGCTACCGCCACCGATGCACCACTCGAGCTTTCTTTCCTGAACGACTTCTACGACGAGGCCACCAAACAGGACCGCAACCTCTGGCTGCATCAAGTCCGCATCGAAGGTCCTATCGGTCATTCCGCACTCGATCCGGCAGCCGTGCCCGCCCTGGCCACACGCATGGCCTCTCGTCTCTACCGCCGCCCGCTCACCCAAGACGAGACCCAGCGCTGGGCCAAGCTTGCCCAAGACGCCCTCGCCCAAGGCGAAAGCCCTCTCAACACCCTGCGCTTGCTGCTAGAGGGCCTGCTGGTTTCCCCTGGCTTCCTCTACCATTCCTCCCCTGTGCCAATCGGCCCAGAAACCCATGGTGCCCACCTTATCGATGAGTTCACCCTGGCCTCCCGCCTCTCCTACTTCCTGTGGTCCGCCCCGCCGGATGACAAACTCCTCGACCTCGCTGCCAAAAACCAACTCCGCGCCCAACTTCCCGCCCAGGTGGACCGCATGATCACCGACTGGCGTGCCCGCGCTCTCACCGAGAACTTCACCGGCCAATGGCTGCAACTGCGGGACCTTGGCAACATCAGCCCCGATTACGAGCGCTTCAAAGACTTCTACAAAGTCCAGTATGACCTGCGCCGGGAGACGGAGACCTTCTTCGAGAACCTCATCAAGGAAAACCTGCCTGTGCTGGACCTTCTCAACGCCGACTACACCTACGCCAACGAGCGTCTCGCCAAATACTATGGTTTGCCCAGCATGAAGGGGGATAAACTCGAGAAAGTCTCCCTCACAGGCACCCCACGCGGCGGCATCCTCACTCATGGCAGTGTGCTTGCCATCACCTCCACGCCCACCCGCACCTCCCCCGTCAAACGAGGCAAGTTCCTGCTGGAAAACATCCTCGGCACCCCGCCACCACCCGCTCCAGAGGGCGTCCCTCCCATTGACGAACGCAAAGGCCGCCAGCAAAAACTCACCCTCCGGGAACAGCTCGCTGCCCACCGGGAAAACCCCTCCTGCGCCGGCTGCCACGCCTTCCTGGACCCCGTCGGCTTTGCCTTTGAAAACTTCGACCCCGTCGGCCAATACCGCACCGAGGACAACAGCAAGCCCATCGACGCCTCCGGCCAACTCGTGCGCGGTCAGACCTTCCAAAACCTTACTGACCTCCGCACCATCCTCGCCCGCGACATGGCCCAGCCTTTTGTCCGCAACCTCGCCGACAACCTCCTCATCTACGCCCTGGGCCGCGGCACCACCTACGCCGACCGCCCTGCTCTCGACGCAATCACCCGCCGCACAGAAGCCGATGGCTGGAAGACCCGCACCCTGCTCCTGGCCCTCATCGAAAGCGCACCTTTTCAGCGCATGCGCTCCCCTGCAAAATAAAAGGGTCCGCAGGTTTCCCTGCAGACCCTTGTCTTTTCATCAGTTCAGCAGCAGCTCACCCCGGAAACCGAAATTCGGGGTGCCTGTGAGGGGCTGAACCTTGCTTGCTCAATCCACCCAAATGCGCCGCTCGTCACAATAGTCGTACAGCAGATCCAGCAGCTCACTGGAGCGCTCCAGACTGCCCTCGGCAAAAAAATCGTCGAGCGCCGAGAAGTCGTCAAACCAAGGATCCGTGGACAGCTCCGTTGCGATCTGGTTCATCGACCGCATCACACTTTGCCAGTCGGTGGACATGCAGAAAAAGCGCTTGATGGAAACCCTGTGCTTCCAAAAAGGTTCCTCAGAGACCGTGGGTTCGACTTTGGACTTGGTGCGTTTTGAAGGGGGCGTTTTCATGATCACAGGACGCGGCAGAAAGCTGCCCGTACTGTGTTTAAACTTTTTTTTGGAATTCGTAACACCCCGGAGCGAAAATAATTTCTTTTTCCCTCTGCTGCCGGTCCCATCAGGGTTTCCCGACCGCAATCCCACCCTGAAAAAGGGGCATTGCCTTCTTCACCGACTGAGTCACGCCCCAGGTCAGCGGGATGATCACCAGCAGCCAAATCAAAACAGCTTTCATCGTCTTCATGTCTCAGGATTCCGTTTTCACATGGTATTTTTGCGCCACCGGCCGCACCAGCAAATTCGCCATCAAGCCCACCACGAGCAGAGCCACCATCAGATGGAAAATCGAGTTGTACG
>JBIIUD010000409.1:0-4007 GCA_044340175.1 Verrucomicrobiaceae bacterium | reverse complement strand
GACACCGCCTTCTCCCGTCTCATCCGGGACCTCGACGAGCGCGGTATGTTGGACACCACCCTGGTTCTGGTTAGCTCTGAGTTCGGCCGCACCCCGAAGATCAACAGCACCAATGGTCGCGACCACTACCCCCGTGTTTTCTCCGTGGCCATGGCTGGCGGAGGTGTCAAAAAGGGGTTCATCTATGGCAAATCAGATGCGCTTGGGGGTGAGCCCGATGAAGATCCGGTCGGCCCCGAAGACCTTGCCAAGACCATGTATCGCCTGCTTGGCATCAACGCCGAAAAACGGCTCGTCCTGGAAGGGGTGCGTCCCATTGACATCGTCAACGGCGGCAGGATCCTCACCGATCTCATCGCTTAGACCGACTCTCGAAATTCTTGTCACCTTGCCCAGCGGCGGAGCGGCCTCATTGGCTGCGTCAGCCGCTTGCCCGCTATTGATTTAATAGCGGGCTGCGCGACTTCCTTGCCACTGAGGCCGCTGCGCTCGCCGGATCAAAATCACAATCTTTTCAAGAACCGGTCTAGAGCCGCTCTTCCGCCGCCATGGGCGGAACCACCGTCGGCGCCGGATGAACCACCAGTTGCGGGAATGGGATTGACCACCCATGCCGGTTGCAGCTTTCCACGGCAATTTGCTGGAGTTGGCGGCGCAGGTCGAGGTATTGCTCAGCGGCAGCCCCTGTGAATTTGGCGAGTAAAAGCAGGTCCAACGAGGATGCCGCCGCTTCTTTGAACAGCACTTTGGCCTCCAGCAGTTGCCCCTCCGGCACGCTGGCCCGCAAGGCGTTGTTCAGGTCCTTTTGCAGTTGTTCTGGGATAGCCCCGGTAATTTCCTTTTGGTGTCGGTAGTCGAGACCCAGGGTGGAGGTCACGAGAAAGCCTTCGCTCAAATTGGCAGGTTGCAGCTTGATGAATTCTGCGGTGGGAATGTGCCGCGTGACACCTGCACGATAGGAGATCTCGACAAAATCCGGGCTGATGTGCTCCACCTTCACCATCAAATCATCACCCAGAAGAAGGGTGTGCCCAACCCGACAGGGGAACCACGCCTCATGCTTGCCGCAGGCGCGCGAGGTCATGCCCATGAGCGTCTCAATCGGCAGACGAAGTCCCGGGCCATCGATGCAAGGGTTGGTCAATCGCGTTTGCAGGTTGATCTTGCCCAGGCGCCAAGGCACCCCGTCGATCAGCACCCGCTCCCCTTCCCTAGCTGATCCCAGATTCAGCAGCATGCGCACCTGCTCAAAATAAGTCACCAAGCCATTCTTGGCAGCAATGGCGATAGCGATCAAGATCAGCATGGCGACACCGCCGAGCAGCCAATCGCCGCTGGCATAAAGCACCGCCAGTGCAGCGAGCACGCCGAGAGCGAGGCTCAGACTCTGGTTCAACAGACCCAAAAGCCGGGAGAAAAAACTCAGCCGCTCCATCTTCGAGATGGGCACCAGTTTGAGCCCATAAAAATACAGCAAGCGCAGGCCAAAAAAGACACTGATGAAAGCCAGGATGGCGAGCAGGATATTGCGCCCACGGGTGACCACAAAGGTCTGGCCCGCCTCTGCGAGCAAGCCCCAGATCCCGATGTCCTCGCCACGCAGTTCCTCGATCTGACGCTCAATCGCGAGCGCTCGGGTCTGTGACTCCGACAGCCGCGTTTCCCAGCTTTCAAGCAACCTCTGGAGCAGCTTGGTGAGGTCCGACTGTTTTGGCTCTTTGGCCGCGGCCAGCGCTTTGAGGTGGGTTTGCAGATGGGTGACGGCGACCTGGGCCAGTTCTTCCCGCCGCTCCTGCTGCAGCAGGCTATCCTGCAGCTCCTGAAGGGCGCGGGGTTTTTTGCTTAGCTTGCGCACCTCAGAGACCATGGGGATCAGCAGCCGACTCAGCTCCTGCTCGAGGCTGAGGGGCGCTTCATCCTGCTTTTTACCGTGATAGTCCTCACTGGTGATCCCTGCGGCGACGGCTGAAAAATCCTGTTCCAGGGCGAGGCGCCGCGCTTCGAGTTCGGCCAACTCTCTCTGCACGGCTTCCGCGGCGGGCGTGCCTGCCGCGGCTTTGACCGCCGCTTGTTGCGCTTCGATGGATTTCACCAGCCCCGCCTGACTGGAGGCCAACGCACGGAGGGTCTCTGTCTCAGATTTCGTCTGGGTGCTCGCGACCTGAGCCGGGGCGGGCTGGGCACGGATGGGTTCCGCAACCCAACAGGCACCCAAAACCAAGAGGTAGGTGAAACGGCGGAGAGACGTCAGCATGGGCCTCATGCTGGCGTCTGAATGGGTTCAGCGCAAGAGCCGCAGCAAACCGGCGCGGATCACATCCGGCAGATCAGCAGCTCCCGCTCATAGATCATCTCCTTCGGCAGGTGGCTGCGCAGATCGAGGAAAAGCTCTTCGTGGGAAAGGATCTCTGCCCGCCAGGCATCCCGATCAAACCGCTGCAGCTCCTCAAACTTCTCTTTCGGGAAGTCCAGGCCGGTCCAGTCGATGTCCTCATAGTGCGGCACCCAGCCGATCGGGCTTTCTTTGGACATGCCATGCCCCGTGGCACGATCCACGATCCACTTCAAAATGCGCATGTTTTCGCCGAACCCAGGCCAGAGGAACTTGCCATCAGCGTCCTTGCGGAACCAGTTCACGTGGAAGACGCGCGGTGTCTCGGTCAGTCCACGCTGCATGTAGATCCAGTGGCGGAAGTAGTCGCCCATGTTGTAACCGCAGAAGGGCAGCATGGCCATCGGGTCGCGGCGCACCTTGCCGATCGTGCCGGCAGCGGCGGCCGTCATTTCCGAGCCCATGGTGGCTCCCGCATAGACACCACTGGTCCAGTTGAAGGCCTGGAAGACGAGCGGCATCGTGGTGGCACGGCGGCCACCGAAAATGATGGCAGAAATCGGCACGCCCTCGGGTTTTTCCCAGTCCGGGTCAATGGTGGGGCACTGCGAGGCGGGCGCGGTGAAGCGGGAGTTGGGGTGCGAGGACTTGGCACCGGTGGCTTTGGCGATCTCCGGCGTCCAGGCGTTGCCCTGCCAGTCGATGGCATGGGCAGGCGGCTCGTCGGTCATGCCTTCCCACCAGACACCGCCGTCGGGCGTCAGCGCCACATTGGTGAAGATGGTGTTCTTCCCGAGCGACTTCATCGCATTCGGGTTGGTCTTGTCGCTGGTGCCAGGGGCCACGCCGAAGAAGCCTGCCTCGGGATTGATGGCATACAGGCGACCGTCATCACCGGGTTTCAGCCAGGCGATGTCATCTCCCACCGTCCAGACCTTCCAGCCTTTGTGCGCAAAGTGATCCGGCGGGATGAGCATGGCAAAGTTGGTCTTGCCACAGGCGGAGGGGAAAGCGGCGGCCACGTAGGTCTTCTCACCCTTGGGATTTTCCACGCCGAGGATGAGCATGTGCTCGGCCATCCAGCCTTCATCGCGCGCCATGGCGGAGGCGATGCGCAGGGCAAAGCATTTTTTTCCCAGCAGCGCGTTGCCACCGTAGCCGGAGCCGTAGCTCCAGATCTCGCGTGATTCGGGGAAATGAACGATGTATTTTTCTGTGTTGCAGGGCCAAGGCACATCCTGCTGACCCGGCTCCAACGGTGCACCCACCGTGTGCAGGCAGGGCACCACCCGTTTGTCGGTGCTGTCGATGATTTCAAAGACGGGTTTGCCGATGCGCGCCATGATGCGCATGTTCACCACCACGTAAGGGGAGTCTGTGAGCTGGACGCCGATCTGGGACATGGGCGAGCCGAGCGGCCCCATGCTGAAAGGCAGCACATACATCGTGCGGCCTTTCATGCAGCCATTGAAAAGGCCACGCAGTTTCTTCTTCATCTCAAAAGGGTCCATCCAGTTGTTGGTGGGTCCCGCGCCGTCTTTGGAAGCACTGCAAATGTAGGTGCGATCTTCCACCCGGGCGACATCACTGGCGTCCGAACGGGCAAGGAAGCAGCCAGGCCATTTTTCCTCGTTCAATCGGATGAAGGTGCCGGCTTCGACCATTTCATTGCAGA
>JBIIUD010000408.1:0-4014 GCA_044340175.1 Verrucomicrobiaceae bacterium | reverse complement strand
TGATCCGCGACCTCAACCGAGTCACCCGAATCATTCAGGAAATCCAACAAACCATCCCCAACCAAGACCTACCATGGAAAACGACCAAATGATCCAAGATACCGCCCTCGACCACATTCGCGAACTGCTTGCCACCCACTGGCGCGAGGCCAAAGACTCCGCCGATGATGAAGGCAAGTTCGCAATCGGCCTACGCATCACCGTCCAGGACGGTGCACCCGCCAAGCTCAAGGTGAAATGCTCCATCAGCAAAACGGTCACCGACGAGATCGAGAGTCAGGTGGACGATCCGGACCAGATGAAGCTGCTGTAACAGAACTTGTGCTGAGGAGGTGCGCAGGTTTAACTGTTGCATGGCCATCGAAATCGAGCACAAATTCCTTGTGACCAGTAACGATTGGAGGATCAACGAACCCGTCCAGATTCGGCAGGGCTATCTCAATCGCGACCCGGATCGCACGGTTCGGGTTCGCACGGCAGGTAACCAGGCTTGGATTACCGTCAAAGGCAGAACCACAGGATCAGTTCGCTCTGAGTTTGAATATCCAATTCCATTAAACGACGCGGATGCACTCCTGCTGTTGTGCGAGAGACCTCTGCTTGAAAAGAGGCGCTATCACTTCGAGCACGATGGACGAACCTGGGAAGTCGATGAGTTTCTCGGAGAAAATGAGGGGCTCGTTGTGGCGGAAATCGAACTTGATACGCCAGATGCTGAATTTTCAATGCCCTCATGGATCGGAGTCGAGGTCACGCATGATTCGCGCTACTTCAATTCCAACTTGTCTGTGAATCCGTTCACAACCTGGAAATGAAGTCTTGGCTTGTTGACGCAACGCGCAGGCCATGCCCCGCCTGCGTTACCGTGCCCCTCAATCTCCTTCCCTCCTCGAAGACCGTTTCCTAATGCTTTGGAGGGCTGTTGGAGGCTCGCCCCTGGAGAGGGAATACCGATTCCATGCCGTACGGCGGTGGCGGGCCGATTTTGCGCATTTGCAGGCCCGTTGCCTGATTGAGGTGGAAGGCGGCATCTGGGTGAACGGGCGCCACAACCGTGCGGCCGGGTTCAACGCTGACTTGGAGAAGTATCTGGAGGCCGGACTGGCTGGCTGGCGAGTATTCCGTCTTGGACCGGACCAGATCACCTTGGACAACATCCAGCGGCTTGCGGCTCTCTTGATGGAAGAGGGTGCTCAAGCTCCAGAGTGAAGTACGCTCAGCACCTCATCAATCGCCCTGCGGCTCTCCTCTTGAATCGCCGTGGCATCCAGACCGGAGAGTATCGGAGGCAACTCGTTCTCGAACTTGTTGCGGAGCAGTTCCTTGGCCCGCCCCACCAGCCGGGTCCAGGTTTGGCGCACCTCCTCAATGCTCACGTAGTCGCCCTTCTTGACCGCCAGGCGCAGTTCCCGCTCCTCTACTTCGGCCAGCAGCTTGCGGGCGCGCAGAGCGGTTTCTTCGTCGGCGGCCGGGGCGTCGCCTTTCAGATCGTGGCGGGTCATGAACTCGCGCCAAGCCGCCACGTCGTGGAACCCGTTGGCGGCCGGCTTTGGGGCAGTGGGGCGTTTTCGCCAGTTCTGGATCGTTCGGCGTGTGACGCCCAGGATTCCGGCCAACTCGACATAGTTCTCCGCCACGGTGGCCTGTGCAGGGCCTGACGAGGCCGCCATACCCTGGAGCATGGCACGCTCAGTGCGGCTGAGGTTGCCGCCGCGCTGAACGCGCTGGGCAAGGTTGGCGAAATCACGGGTCAGTAGCTTGCGGGCGAGATCAGGGGAGAGGTCCATGGCCTGCAGACGCAGTCAACGAAGTGGACATTGGCGAGCTGGGAAGCACGGTAACACCGATGGGCAACACCGATGGGCAACACCGATGGGCAACACCGATGGGCAACACCGTTTTCGGAGGCCAAACGCCCCGCTGATCAGTCCACTATGGCAGGTGGGAAAAAGGCTCCGAACTCGCGGCGATTCGCATAGTTTTCCCACTCACTTTCCCACCGAAAGTCTGTTGGGTTTGGGGCCAGATTGTTACGGGGGTCTGCGGCGCAAACGCCTGATAATCAGAGGTTGCGGGTAATCGTGACGACGGCCAAGAACCCCTCTCGGGGCTACAAAACGGGCAAAAAAGTGGGAAACGAAAAAAACGACCTCTCATGGAATTTGCCTGGGGGGAGGCGTACCCAGGGACAGACGGGTGCTCGTTAATAGATTTCCTTGCACTAGAAAGTCTGAAACTCATTCCAATGTCTCTATTTACGTCCAATAGCACTTCGGTCGAATTGTGTCAGTGCAACCTCATTTTTGAACGATAATCAGCTTGCAGATCACACTTCTTACTGCTAGTTGCTATTAAAGAAGTATCTTTATCTGAAGCTCAAAATCGAGGCGCTAAGGTAGCTAACACGACACCTCCACCCAAATTAAGTTGGATGCGGAATTGGTAGCTAAGTTATTCCGCAATATGAAGCATTCGTCAAATATCATACCTCCATTCTTGGTCGCAGGACCCGCTTTCGTCGGTTTGGTTCGCTGTGATCGGGATGGAGGTCTAGTTCTCCATTTAATCGACCAAGGCAGAGGTCCCTACTACGGTATCACTTGGGATGAGCGGCGTTTGTTTCTGTTGGACCGGAATCATGGACGCGGCGAATTGATCCGGGTCGTGTCCCCTGAAGTTCGTAGTGACTGCGTTGTGGAAATTGGCAAGAACATTGATGCCCATCAGATACTTTTTCATTCAGGTTTTATTTGGGTTACTGCCACTCGTGAAAACGCGCTGGTCCGAGTTGATGTGGACGGGATCACCCATTCTCGAATGAACTGGAGTGATTCCGATACGGATGTCAATCACATCAATGGTATCAGCCCTCGTGGTCGGGATGGATTTTGGGTTTCCCACGATAACAAGACCGGGAATGTCAGCGAAATCGTATCCCTCACCATTGACGGTCACGTCTTGTACCGCTATGCCATGCCTTCTCCTCACTTTGGGACGCACAATATCGAGCAAGGTTTGGTAGTGGGTTCGGGGTCGACTTCAGTCATCTGGCAATTTGACCCGTCTGCGAGTGAGTATCCTGTTCTTTGGAGCCAGCCCGGCCGATTTTTTCGAGGCTTGGCCTTTGCCCGCATATCCACATCAGAGCAGGTGGTTCTAATTGGCACATCCCCTTTGTTACAACGTAGCGAGCGGACTGATCCGCATACAGGATCAGTATTTGTTTGTTCGAGGGAGCCTTTTCGGGCGCTTTACCGGATCGATATACCCGGTATCGGTCAAGTTCATGAAGTCCGGACGATTGGCCTGACCGACTCGCACAATGGCATTCCCTGTCCAGATTGGCTCAGGGATTTCGATGGGGGTGAAAAGGTCATTCTACCGACACCTACACCTTTATCGGAATTGTCTGATTGACTGTTCTATCACGCCCGAACCAGAACAGTTTGATAGCCCGAGTGAAGAATGCGCCAGCCATTTTTCAACAAGTAGGGCACGGCTTTACCCCCTTTTCCTTTGAAGCCACCACAGCTGTAGGCTGTGTCATCAAATGCTAGGATGGAGCGTTCATGCAAACGGGGTAGGGCTGCCTGAGTTTCTTCGAAGGCATGCTCTTCTGAACGAGGCGCGAAACTGTCGAGACTATCCAAATACAGCAAATCAATCTCCCCGCTTTCAGTCTTCAGCCAAGCTACCGATTCGGAGCAAACCACCGACACCCCATGCAGGTCACTCACCGACGCGCGGGCTAATTCACAATGTCTTGGATCAAGATCCACGGAAATAAGAGAGCCTCCTGTCAGCGTAGCAAATTCGCCAAGCAGAATCGTACTGTTACCAGCTCCCCTCCAATCGTCGCGGGTACGAATGCATCCCGTCTCCACGATCCGGGGAAAAGAGAATCTTTGTCTGCATTGTAAACGTCACGCACAGCGCCTTTGACGTGCCCTGGCGGGTTTGGCGTGGGATGCTTTGCTGATGGATTTGGGCGGTTGCTTGGCAGCGGCCCAGGCG
>JBIIUD010000407.1:0-4027 GCA_044340175.1 Verrucomicrobiaceae bacterium | reverse complement strand
GATTCCTGGGGTGATCATCACGCAGCACGCGGGGGACGGGAAGGCGAATCAGTATTTCGTGCGGGGCTCGAATTTGGATCACGGGACGGATTTTGCGATGTTTGTGGATGGAATGCCGGTGAACCTACGCAACCATGCGCACGGGCAGGGCTATGCGGATTTGAATTTCATCATTCCTGAGATGGTGGAGCAACTGGACTATTGGAAGGGCAATTACTTTGCCTTTCTGGGGGATCTGAGTTCGAACGGGGCGGCGCGCTTCCGGTTGGTTGACAGCCTGGAGCAGGGCATGGCCACGTTTACCTGGGGTGAGTTTGATTTTTACCGGGGAGTGTTGGCTGACTCGATCCAGGCGGGGCCGGGGACGCTGACTTTTGCTTTGGAATACTCGTATTATGACGGGCCCTGGGAACTGCCCCAAAACAGCGAGCGCTGGAGCGGCTTCATGAAGTATCACTGGACCGATGGTTTGGACACGGTGCGGGTGACATTGATGGGGACATCGGCAGATTGGACATCGACCGATCAAATCCCGAGTCGGGCGGTGCAGCGGGGCGAACTGGGGCGCTTTGGTTTTGTGGACCCGACCAATGGTGGAGAATCCCAGCGCTACTCACTTTCGGCTGCATGGGAACGTCAGGATGGCAATGTGCGGACCTATGCGGATGTGTATGCGGGCTACTATGATTTGGATTTGTTTTCCAACTTCACCTACTTCCTGAATGACCCGTTGCGGGGAGACCAATTTGAGCAAAAGGATGGTCGCTGGTTTGCCGGAGCCAATGCTGGAAGAGAATGGAAGTTTGAGGAGGGGGGGCATGAGCAGCGCCTCAATGTGGGGTTTCAATCCTATCATGAGTGGATCGACGGCATCGGGCTGCATTTGACTCAGGCGCGGCGGCGGTTTCAGACGATCCGTGAGGATGACATCTACCAGGGCAACTACGGTTTGTTTGCGGAACTGGAGTGGAAGTTCAACGACTGGCTGCGGGTGACTCCTGGGGTGCGGGGGGATATTTTTCACACCGATGTGACGAGCGATTTGGCGGTGAACTCGGGGTCGTCTGTGGATGGCATCGTGAATCCGAAGTTGGGGGTGGTGTTTGGACCGTGGGCGGACACGGAGTTTTACCTGAATGGTGGCCTCGGCTTTCACAGCAATGACGCGCGCGGCATGACCATCTCGCGCGATCCGGTGACTGGGGATCGGGTGACCGCAGCCGACCCGCTGGTGCGGACCTATGGCGCGGAATTCGGGATCCGGAATGAATCGATCTCAAAACTCGTCAACACGATGAGCCTGTGGTACCTGAAGAGCGACTCGGAGTTGGTCTATGTAGGGGATGCAGGCACGAGCGAGCCAGGGCCGGCTTCGCAAAAATACGGTGTGGAATTGGCGAGCTACTGGCGTCCGACGGACTGGGCGATGCTGGATGTGGAAGCGACCGCGACATACGCTGAGCTGCTGGACACGCCGGAGGGACGTTTCATTCCTGGCAGTGTGCCCTACACGCTGAACGGCGGCATCATGCTCGGCAAGGCAGAGGGTTTCTTTGCTTCTCTGCGCGGACGCTTCTTTGGGCCACGGCCACTGATCGAGAATGGCAGCGTGGAATCACGCGAGTCTTTTCAGGTCAACGCGCGGGTGGGCTACCGGAAGAAAAACTGGGAGTTGGCGGTGGACTGCCTGAACCTTTTTGACCGAGAGGACAATGACATCGAGTATTTTTATGAATCCCGACTTCTGGGTGAAAGCACCTCCCGTGAGGACGTGCACAGCCACCCGATTGAGCCTCGGATGTTCCGGGTGTCGTTGACTTACCGCTGGTGATGCGGCGGATGATGATAGCAGCCGGGATGCCCTTGTGCGTTGGGGTCCCGGCTGTTTTTTTGCGGCTCAACGGCTCACAGCATGCCGAGCTTCATCTTGCCCTCGATGCTGATCATGTCCTGATTCCAGGGTGGATCCCAAACGACTTCCACGGAGGCGTCGTCGATGTCTTCGATGGTTAGGATGCGGCCTTGGGCGTCGGCGGCAATCGTGGGTCCCATGCCGCAACCAGGGGCGGTGAGGGTCATCTTCACTTCGGCTTTTTTACCGGCGCTCTCGGTATCGACGACTCGACAATCATAGACGAGGCCTAGATCCACGATGTTGACGGGGATTTCGGGATCGTAAACATGACGAAGCTGGGACCAAACGGCCTGTTCTAGGTCGTTGGCGTCCTCTGGTACGTTGGAGGAGCTGCCGGCTTCGTCTTTCTTGGAGGCTGCAGGGTCGATGCCGAGGGCGTCGGCGTCTTTCTCTGCAATCCGGGCGAGACCGAAGTCAGTGGCGACCGTGTAGGTGCCTCCGAGGGATTGGGTGATGATGACTTTGGTGCCGATGGGGAGATGGACCTGGTCCCCACTGGGGATCTGGATGGCATCGACGTCGCGTTTGAGTTCGAGGGAGGCGTTCATGAGGTGAAAACAATTTTGACTTTGCCTGCAGCGTGGGCCGTGGGCAGGCTGTCGGAAAGGGTGGGCGCAGTGTGTGCGGAGGGCACGGCGGCGGGTGCCGATGGGGCGGCTTCCGCATCGAGGGCAGCTTTGAGAGCCCCTTCGACCATTTGCCCGCAGTGAATCTTCATGGGGGGAAGCGGCCCGAGGGGAGCGGAGAGTTCTTCGGCGCTGAGTTGCAGGGCTTCCTCACGGGTTTTGCCCTGAATCAATCGCGTGGCCATGCTGGCGACGGCGATGGCGGTCTGACAGCCAAAGGATTGGAAGCTGGCTTTGTCGATGACTTTACGGCCATCAGTCTCTTTGTATTTGATCCACATGCGCAGCATATCCCCGCAGTCGGGACTGCCGACGGTGCCCACGGCATCAGCGTCGGTCATTTCACCGAGGTTTTCAGGGTTGGCAATGGCTGCCTGGAGGGTGGCTTCATCCATGAGAGTTAAGCTTCGAGTTCAATACGATAGCGGGGGAGGGTAGGGTCGATTTCTTGGCTGTAAGCATCAATCCCGCCCGCCAAGGCTTTGGTCTCACCGAAACCATGGCCGATGAAGTAGGCGACAGCGTCCAGCACGCGGGTGCCGGTGTGGTCATAGAGCACAACGGTGGCGGTCTTGTCCCAGGAAGCAAAGATCTCGCTGATGAGATCCTGGGTCAGCAAGGTCGAGCCGGGGATACAGACCGCTTCATGTTCCTCCCGGGTGCGCACGTCGAGGATTTTGAGATCCGGCTGTGAGCCGCGCAGGACGTCGAATTGAACGGGTGAAATTTGCAGGGCGGCATCGCTCTGGTGACTGTCCTGGAGCAGTTGAATGACTTGATCCACCGGCAGGTTTTCATTGCGGGCACAGACCTGGGCGAGGGTCTCGGTGGGGCTGAATCCGCAGCTTTGGCAGCCGCCAATGTGGTAGGCCGCGAACAAGGCACGCTGAGCTCCTGGGCAGGTCTTGAGGACCTCGGTCATGGTCATGTCTCCCCGTAGGATAGGGGATTCGTGTTGCGTCGCGTTCATGGGGCCGACTCTGGCGCGGTTGCAGCGCTGGGTCAACTGGTGGACCGCTGAAGATGTCGGCTACGGTCTGTCCAAGCAGCGTTTTCTCTCAACGGCGAGGCGAAACAATGGTTCGTTAGCAGGCTGACTCGGGACTTGACGCAGTGTCATATTGTTGTAATAATTATAGTAATATGCTTTTATTATCACCAAGACTCACCATTGTCGGCTTAGTCGCCTTCCTGGGCTTGGTTTCGACCACCCGGGCAGATGTTGTTTTGCAATGGAATGCGCTCATGCGGCAGACGTTTGCGGCAGAAGGCAGCACGGCGACACCGCCTGGAAATTCCCGGACCATGGGCATGTTGGGTGGAGCGGTGTTTGATGCGGTCAATTCCATAACGCGGACGCATTCGGCCTATTTGGGCTATTTTGATCCGATGACCACGGGGGTGGGAATCGATGCGTCGGCCGCGGCGGCGGCGGCGGCGCACATGGTGATGCAGTCGATCTACCAGGATATCTATGGGCCGAGCA
>JBIIUD010000406.1:0-4034 GCA_044340175.1 Verrucomicrobiaceae bacterium | reverse complement strand
CGCAAACACGCACGCAGGCTACCACTGCGGATGCCCTCTGCCAGCAAAAGCTCACCCACCGCGCCCGGATCACGCCGAGCGCCGTTGCGAGGCAGATAGCAGGCGATCCAGACTGCTCAAATCCGTCAGCCACTGGACCGGACCGTCCAACTCCCCCGCGTCATCCCGATAGCCCGCCGCCGCGCGCCCACCTACCGCCAGAAGGATATCCCCCGGCAGGAGCTTGCGCAACTCCCGCAGCTGCGCCAAAACGGAGGGACAGTGCTCAGGATACACCACGCTCAGCGCCACCACCCGTGCCCGCCGCGCCCGTGCACATGAAGAGATTTCTTCGGCGGGCAGGTTGGGGCCCAAGTAAGTCACATGCCAGCCCAGGTCTCGGGCGGAGGAAGCCACCAGCAGGGCACCCATTTCGTGAATCTCCCCACTCGGCGTCGCCACCACCAGCTCCGGTGCATTGGTTGCGGTCTGACTGCCCGGCACTGGCGTCATCAAGACCTCCCGAATGATTGCCGTGCCCAGGTGCTCCTGCCCGGCGCGCAACTGCCCTTCCTGCCACGCCTCCCCCATCAGACTGATCAAGGGTGTGATCACTTGCCTGAGCATGCCGCGCTGACCAAACTGGATGCGTGCCCGTTGCAGCAGTCGCCGCAACCTTTCACCCTCAAACGCCCGTGCTGCCGCTAGACAGGCATTCACGAAATCCTCAGGCAGCGCCAAATCCGGACTCGCATCCACCGCAAAAGACCGCACCTCTTTTGGCCGCTCTTCATCACGCAGCTTCTCCAGCGCCTCCGTGCTGAGTTCAGCGATGCAGCCAATCCGGTGTCCCTTTAGCGAAAGCTCCCCCAGCAGGCGCAGGCGCCGCACGTCCTCCTCCGAGTACATCCGCCGGTTCGTCCCTGTCCTGGTCGGCTCCAGCGCCCGATACCGCCGCTCCCAGATGCGGATCACATGAGCAGTGACACCACTTCTTTGGCTGGCGATTTGGATAGGGACCATCAACATAGAAAAAAACGAACTTCGATGTGCTACGCCATTTAACTCGGATTGGTTGCTTCTGCCAAGGACTTCCCTCTGAAGAATGCAAGAGAAGACCCCATTTCCCAAACAAAACACCCCAGAAGCTCTCGCTCCTGGGGTGTGAGTCAGGGTCTGGTTCGGACCCAAAGGCAGGGGAATCACGAGCGGCAGTCACCCACCGCCCGTGAATCAGATTACATCATGCCGCCGTGGTCGTGCGCGTGACCTGCGTCAGCCGCTTCTTCCTTCGGGATGTCAGCGATGAGGCACTCGGTGGTCAGCAACAGACCGCTGATGGAAGCGGCGTTTTGCAGGGCACTGCGGGTCACCTTGGTAGGATCGACGACGCCGGACTTCACCAGGTCTTCGTACTTGCCAGTGGCCACGTTGTAACCGGTGTTGCCTGAACCCTTGCGGACTTCTTCCACGATCAGCGCGCCTTCGACACCAGCGTTGGCAGCCAGTTGACGAAGAGGAGCCGAGATAGCGCGGGCGACGATGTCAGCACCGGTCTTCTCGTCACCGACGAGACCCAGGTCACCGACCAAAGCGTGCGCACGGATCAGGGCCACACCGCCGCCAGGGACGATGCCTTCCTCGACGGCCGCACGGGTAGCGTGCAGGGCGTCTTCCACGCGGGCTTTCTTCTCTTTCATCTCGGTTTCCGTAGCGGCACCGACGTTGATGACGGCCACACCACCGGCCAGCTTGGCCAGACGCTCTTGCAGCTTCTCGCGGTCGTAGTCGGAGGTGGTTTCCTCGATCTGACGCTTGATCTGGCCCACGCGGCCTTGGATCGCGTCGCTGGTGCCATTGCCTTCAACAATGACGGTGTCTTCCTTGCCGACAGTGATGCGCTTGGCTTGGCCAAGGTCATCCAGCTCAAGGCTTTCCAGCTTGATGCCAAGGTCCTCGGTGATGCAACGGCCACCGGTGAGGATGGCGATGTCTTCGAGCATGGCCTTACGGCGGTCGCCAAAGCCAGGGGCTTTGACAGCGCACACGTTGAGGGTGCCGCGCAGCTTGTTGATGACCAGGGCTTGCAGCGCCTCGCCGTCCACGTCTTCTGCGATGATCAGCAAAGGCTTGCTGGAGCGGGCCACCTTCTCGAGCAGAGGAAGCATGTCTTTCATGCTGCTGACCTTCTTCTCGTGAATGAGGATGTAGGCGTTCTCAAGCGTCGCTTCCATCGTTTCCGCATTGGTCACGAAGTAAGGGGAGATGTAGCCCTTGTCGAACTGCATGCCTTCCACGACTTCAAGCGTCGTTTCGATGCTCTTGGCTTCTTCCACCGTGATGGTGCCTTCTTTGCCCACTTTGTCCATGGCGTCAGCAATGATGTTGCCGATCTCAGTGTCCCAGTTGGCGGAAACGGTTGCCACTTGAGCGATTTCCGTCGCGACGGTCACCGGAGTGGAGATTTCACGCAGCTTGCCGACGATCGCTTCGGTCGCCTTCATGATGCCGCGCTGGAGGCTGGTAGGATTCGCACCCGCTGTCACGTTGCGCAGACCTTCGCTGTAGATCGCTTCGGCAAGCACGGTCGCCGTCGTGGTGCCGTCACCGGCCACGTCGGAGGTCTTGCTGGAGACTTCCTTGATGAGCTGGGCGCCCATGTTTTCATAAGGATCTGGAAGTTCGATTTCCTTGGCCACCGTCACACCGTCTTTAGTGATGGTTGGGGAGCCAAATTTCTTTTCCAGGATGACGTTGCGGCCAGAAGGCCCAAGGGTCGCTTTCACGGCGCGAGCCAATTTGGTGACGCCGCGGAGCAGTGCATGACGAGCTGCCTCGTCGAAGTTGAGTTGTTTAGCCATAATAGTTTATCGGATTCAGGTTTTGGGGTTGATGAGTGGATTCGATCGGATTAGCCGACGATGCCGAGGATGTCGGTCTCGTTGAGGATCAGATGATCTTCTCCGTCGATTTTGACTTCAGTGCCGCCGTACTTGCTGATGAGCACTTTGTCGCCGACTTTCACGGTGAAGAGAGCGGCAACATCTTTGCCTTCGTCGTCTTTTCCGGTGCCGAGGGCGAGCACTTCAGCTTCTTGCGGTTTTTCTTTCGCGGTGTCGGGAAGGAACAGGCCTCCGGCGGTTTTTTCTTCGCTGGAGGAACGCTTCACGAGCACGCGGCGGCCAAGGGGTGTGATTTTGGTTGCCATAGTTGGTGCGGTTTGTGCTTTTAGGTTTCTTGGTTTTGGTTTGGTTTGGTTCATCCGGATGGCTGTCCGTCGTCAAAACCGGCGGCGGGCAGCTATTTCCGAAAATTTAAAAAAAGAGTCAGTCAGGATCGGCAGGCGGCGGCGACGCGGGCGCCGCAGGATTGGGTTCCAATGAGATGCCATTGGCGGTTTTTTCGGTGTCCGTGAAACTGAATTCGAAGGAGGCTTCCCCCAATTCATCCACCAGGAACTGAACGATGGGCTTAGCCTTCCCGGCGAGCACGGATGTCAGCATCCGCTGGGTGCGTGGGCCATCATAAGCCTTCACATCCAAGTTCAGCTTGTAGGCGCCTGGTGCGCCAGTCAGCCCTTTGAAATGAGCCGCCAGATCCACACTTTTGTTGATGGCTGCCTGCAGCTGCGGATCAGCCGCCAAGTCCTTCAACGCCGCTAACAGCTGCGGATTCACCTCCGGCACGTTCAACAGCTCCTGCGCGTTTTTATCAGGGTAAAGGGCCATCACCCGCTGCGCTTCCGCCTCCAGATCGCCTGCAGTTTCACTCGTCGCATCGCCCGGAGACGGTGCCAGCGCAGCCAGCAGCTCATCGTCGAGTTTGGCTTTGACCGTCGCAGGCTTCATTTCCGGGACGGGCACCCCCACCGCGGCCGACTCCGATTTGTCGCAAGACACCAACACCACCCCGAGCAGCGCGCTGAGCGCTGTCGGTAAGGTTGATGCACGGAAAGTCGGGAACATGAAAGGCTGCTGCTTGGGGGTGTAGCTTTGGATTACTTGTCCTTGTCCACGACTTCGAAGTCGGCATCGACGACCTTGCCCGTGTCCTTC
>JBIIUD010000009.1:0-14663 GCA_044340175.1 Verrucomicrobiaceae bacterium | reverse complement strand
CATGGCAATGGTGGTGGAGCACTCGCCGATCGCTATTGCCATGTTTGATCGGCAAATGCGGTACATTTTGGCTAATCAGCAGTGGGTTAAGGAATTCAATTTGAGTCAGTCGCTGCCGCTGGTGGGGAAAAGCCAGTATGAGGTCTTTCCCAAGCTGCACCCCGGCTGGAAACAGCTTTATGACAAGGCGCTGCAGGGTTATACCATGCGCAGTGATCACGCCCTGCAGATGGCTAGCAGTGGAGTTCCAGCAGTGCTTTTTCGGTGTGAAGCGCGCCCGTGGCGGCAGAAGCGAGATGCGTCGGTGGCGGGCATCGTCTTGACCTGCAACAAATTTATGGGAGCTGGGCATCCAGATGCGATGCATGAAGAAACGATGGCTGCTTCCAAAGAACTGGAGCCAAGACTACAGGGTGCATCTGACGTTCAACAGGAGGACTCCTCTGAAAAAAACCAAGAACAACTCTCTGCCTTGGATGTTTCTGGTGCGGATCTACCGATCTTTATTTTGGACGATTCGGGGCTTATTGTGGCTGCCAACACAAAAGCGGCGGAGTCAAGTTTGGCTCGCGGTATCAAGGAGGGGGGGATTTTTTTATGGGAGGTGTTGGAGGACGAGTCGCGACGCCCCGTCATGAAGCAGGTATTTGATGCGTCTGTGTTACGGATGAGGTGTTCCGAGGATGTGCCTCCGCAGATTCTGACCGTAATGTCTAGCCCTCCCACGGGTGGGTCCAGGGGCCTTCCATGTCGTTGGCTATTAGCTCGGAAGGGTGCCACAGGTGATCGCTGGCTGGCACTGGGTTTGACGGGGTTATCACCCTTTGAGGCGGTTTCAAAAGTCGGTATTCAACTGCCGCCCACAACAACGGGAACCTACCCATTTGCTGCGTTGCCAGCCACAGCACCGGAAGCCTCGTCGGCGAATACGCAGGTTTTAGATGAACTCCGGCGGGATAAATCGCGGCTTCAAATGGAACTTGTCCAGGCGCACGAGGATCTAAGAAAATTGAATGCAGAGAACCGCGCGCTTCGCGATGCGGAGCACCTTTTGGTCCGGCGTGGAATGGTCCAGCAATCCGTGGTCGAAGCGCTGCCTGCGGGGGTGCTGGTGTTGGATGAGAGGGGCCGCTGCATTCAGCTGAATAAAGCCCTTAAAACTTTACTCGGACATGAGATCAAACCCGATGAAGCCGTTGAAGAGTGGCTCGCACGCTCCTGTCCAGACGGCGAACATTTGGCTGAAGTGTGCCGGATTTGGCGTGAAGATGTGTGGCAGCGTCAGCTGACCCGGACGGTCTCTTTGGTCACTGCCGATGGTTTGCTCAAGGAAATCGAGATGCGTCCTGCCTCCTTGGCGCAAAATGGATTGCTGGTGCATTTTCAGGATGTAACAGCGCACTGCCGACTGGAGGAGCAGTTGAACGCTACCGAGTCCAAATTCCGCACCCTGCTGCAGGAAAACCCATTGCCGGTCCTGATCGCCGACAAATCGGGCGCTGTCCATGATCTGAATCAGGCTGCTGAGGAGCTTTTTCAGAAGCCAAAAGTCGAACTGCGGCGTCTGCCAGTGGAGGCACTTTTAGCGGCTACGGGTGTGGCGGCCCGCAAAGACGCGCTGCGGGAAATGAAACAATCTGGCGATAGTCGGCGCCGCCTGACGGTGGCCTTGGCGGGCGACGGGGCACCGAAGATGCATCTTTCCCTGGCGGCGATCCGAGCGGCCGACGGGGGGCCACACGGCACGCTACACTTCTTTGAGACACCCGTGACTTGGCAGGCACCGTCACCGGCAACTGCTGGTGTCATTGCGGATCAAACGATGGACCTGCTGGAGCCTGCACCCAAGGTTCGAGAGCCGGAACTGCTGATCACCACAAGCGCGAGTGGGCGGATTCAGAACTGGACAGACACCGCGACGGAGATCTTTGGACATGATCGAGAAAGCGCGATCGGTCGTGCTTTGCATGAACTCTTTCAGCCTTCGAACGCCTCTGGCTTCTATGGGTTGACACTGCCGGAGGCCATTCAGGCTGGCGAGGCTGTGTGGACCTATTTCTGCGCCAAGGGTGGCAGACAGAAAGCCCACTTTCGGGTGAAACCTGGCCCAGCTGGCGGAGCGCAAGTCGAGCTTTGGCACACCGTGGCGAGCGGTGCTGATGCTGAGACTGCCATTGCGCCTGCCGCTACTCCCGAAGTGAGTGCCACCGGAGACAGTGCCGGCAGTCTGCCATCACGCCCTGAGTGGGGCATGAGCGACTTGACGCGTGAGCGAGCTATGATGGCTGAGACTCATCATCGAGTTCGTCACCACCTGAACATTCTGTCTAGTTTAGTAAATGTGCAATTGAGCACGTTTACGGATGAAGGTGTATGTGAGGCGCTGCGGTCGACTCAGAATCGACTGCGTGCGGTGGCTGCTTTGCATGAGCATTTGGAGTCTTTGGCAGTGCGGCCGGAGACGTGTTTTCGTTCTTTTGTAGATCATTTGGTCGGCAGTCTTCAGGAAAGCCTCGAGGTCTTCCCCCCGCGCGTTCAGATCACCGCAGACATTCCCGAGACGGCTCCGCTGTCGAGGGAGTGGCTCATGCCTTTGGCGCTCACCCTCAATGAAACACTGTCCAATGCATTGGAACACGGTTTTCCAGATGGCCGAGAGGGCCGCATCAAGGTCCGTCTTGAGGTGACAGGGAATCAGGCCAGCCTAGTCATTCAAGACGATGGGATCGGCATGCCAGACGGGGCTGTGGCGGCGGCGGAACGTGGGATGGGGCTGAAAATCGTATCGGTTTTTGCGGAGCAGATGAATGGACAACTGAAGATTTGGGGTGGGCCAGACAACGGAACAAAGATAGAAATGAAATTTTTCACGGCCTTTGCTAACAATTAGTGTTTCATATCGTGAAGCATCCGTGGCATTGATGCGGGCTGATGGCTTGGAAGTGCTCGGCAACTCATTGATCAGAGCATCCGCTCACTTTTTCAAGCGATACAGTGTACCGCAATACATGCAACGGAAGCCGCCAGTGCAGATTACTTTGACGACAGTGGCCGCAGGGTAGGACAGTCCGGGCATACGAGTGGCTTTCGCATGCTTTTGGCAGCGATTTGCATCCAGGACTGTGCCGTGGCAAAGATTGCATTTGAGATGACGATTATTCAAGAAAGCCAATAGCCTGGCCAATCCAAAACCAAGGAGCAGTCCGAGGGCCGGGTAGCCGTGAGAAATGTCACCAGTAAAAAGAAGCCATGTCGTGAACCAAGCGAATCCTATGAAGCAAAGGAAAGCGATGACAAGCAGACTGACTCCATAGATCACAGCGTGTGGACGCGAATAATACCGGGCGCGTTCGAGTTTGAAGTTCGTTGGCACAATGATACTCAACTCTGATACTGGCGGTGATGGCGAGACTCATCACTTCCAGGTTCCCAGAGGATCAATTTTCTAGTAGATGTCATTGCATGTGGACTTAAGGGCTGAGGTGAAAAGTCGTTACGGACGAAAAGTGATCGTCTTTTCAAGGGTAACGAAAAAGTAGGTATCGGATTTGGCCTAATTCAGGTGCCGTATAAGTAGGATGGGGTTCAGGCATGATTTGGTGCTACGCATCTGCCGCCCAGCGAATGATTGTCTGGCTGGTCGAGGGCCGCACCTCGAGTTTGAACCAGCTACAGCGTTAGAGTGATCAGGCAGTGTGTTCAGCCTTCGATAAGGTGATCGAACAGCCCCGGCTGGAACGGCTGCAATGCCGCCTGCTCCGCCTTGAAGAAATCCGCCTTGGTCTTGCCTCGCTTCTTGCCCTCGCGCGTGTGGCAGTCATACGCGTATTCGGGAATGGCCACGTATTCGCCGCTCTCCCGTAGCTCCATAGACAGGGTTTCCGGGTCGAGATCGGCCGTCTGATCATAGACCATGTTTTGCAGGTGGTCGGGGTCGCGGCTTTTCTTGGACAGGCACAGCAGGATCACGGCCTTGCTGATGAAGATGCGGCCTTTGGCCTGTTTGGGAGGGATGCCGTCATTGATGACGAGGTAGCTGTCATGCAGGGCTTTGACTTCTTGAGTGAGGATGCCCCAGCAATCCTCCGCGCTGATGGTCAGTAGCCGTTTCCACACGTATTTGCCGAACCCGCTGGACCAGAGTTCGAGTGCCCAGTAGCCAGCGAGCTTGGCCTCGCCGCGGCGGATGGCCTTCTGCATGGCAGAGGAGACTTCGGAAAAGTTATAGCCACGAATGGTGCGCAGTTGCATGGGGTTGGCAGGGAAAAGGTCTGGGAGGTCCATGGAAGGTTGCCTCGTCACCGTGGGGCTTGAGGTCCATCCGTTTGCATCACCAAATGGTGGAGTGAGAGGGAAGGAGAGTCGCGATGTTTAGGGGGTGCCTAAGGGTGCGTTACGACAGGGCTACGGATTGCCTGCGAGGCACGTGCATGGCGACCTTGTCCTGACTTTTGTAGTTCTCGAAAGTGATATGGGCCTTCCACTTGCGTTTAAGATGCCGCTTCTCGGTGGCAATGCGGTCAGCACTGCGAAACAGGGAGTTGCCGCCGAGGTTCTTGTCGCGCTCCTGGACGAAACAGAACCGCGCCTCATTCCAGACCAAGCGGTTGTCCATGAGTTCCTGGAGGGTGGCGTCGATGTCGCACTTGCACTTGAGCAACTCGTCCCAAACCGGCACGCAGCCCTGCGCATCGCGCACAATCCCCACAGCGCCACCCACCCAGTGATTGATGCCAAAAGGATCGTTGCGCTGAAGCAGGCGTGGGTCGCTGCGTTGGTGCCAGCCGAAGAGCCGTGCACCGGCTCCGCGCGCGTTGAAGGCCGAGTTGGTCAGCATGACGAGGGTTTCCTCAACCGAGAGCTTTCGGCAACGCAGGGACACCATGCAGACACAGGCGCTGATGTCGTCATCGAGCATGATGATGGCATCCTCCGTGAAATGCCGTAGCACCCAGTTGCGCAACGAGGAGATGCCCATCACCGAGTCCGGCACAGTGGCCTTTTCCAGCGGGATAGCGGCATACTGCTCAAGCTCGCTTTCCGGAACGAGCAGCGTGGCGCTCGGGAACAGCCGGTGGCTGGTCATCGTTCGGGCTCGGCTGCGGCTCAGGATGATCAGGCGCAGGTTCAGAGGCTGGAGTTCCGGCCAGATCGGCCCGCTTGCAGAGTTCGATGAGGCGTTTTCCATGGAGGACGCGGCCGATGCCGAGTTTTTTGGTGGTTCGTGTGATGGAGTAATCGACTTCGCGCACGCCCATGAACTGGAGCACCTGCATCCAGTCGCGCAGGTCATGGAACATGAAGACGAGGTAGTCGTGATGCTCGAAGGCCTGGCACTCCATCTTGGGAATGACTTCGAGGTCGTCGGCAGCCTCGTCCTCATCGAACAGCTTGCGGATCTCGTCGTCCATGAAGCCGGTCAGTTCGAGGTCAAAGGTGGGGTCGCTCTCTTGGATCGATTTCAGTAGGCGCTTCAATTCACCCTCATCAAGTTCGGCGAGTTCGGCGAGTCGGTTGTCGGCGAGCAGGTCGGCGAGTTCTTCCGCCTCGGTTGCGTAGTCTTGCTCATCCACCGGCACCGCCTCGCAGCCAATCAAGAGAGCCGCCTCCAATCGTCCATGACCTCGCACGATCTGGCCACTGCGTTTGGAGAGCGTGATGGGATTGCGCCAGCCCTGCTCCTGAATGATGGAAGCCAGAAGCTGGATTTGGTGGGCGCTGTGACGGTTGGGATTGGCCGGGTTCGGCTGGAGCGAGTTGGGATCGGCCAGTCGAGTGTGGGCGCAGTAAATGGGAATGCTCACACCCTCTTTTGGGTGTCAAAATCGAAGGTAAAATAGAGTGAAAATGAGCCTCTTTGTGGTAGTCTTTCAGCGTGAAAATTCCTGCCATTCATCCTCTGTCCGACGAAGTCGATTACGTCCTTTTCCCTTATGAAATGAATGGCTGCATCGTTTACGATGATCCGATTGCAGGATTGGAGGCGGAGGAGCTCTGCGAGGGGGCCGACGAGGTTGTCCGATACTTCATGCGTGAACTCAATACACCCTCTATTGCCCTGTTGAGTTCGGGGCAGCCGCAGGGAGGTTGGACATCATTCGAGTATCAAGGATGGGAGAACGGATGGCAGGTCTATTCGGGCAAACTGGGTGAGGTCGATCAGGAGATGAAACTTTGTCCGAACTTTCTGCTCTACTACCCGGGTAAGCCGCGGGTTCTGCATTTTACTGCTGTCCCCGCGAGCGATGCCTTGGAACGGTATACTGCCTGATGGGTTGACGATGGAAGTGGGCTATGCGTAGGTTGCGTATGGCCGCCATGAAACTTCCCAAAGGGGTAACTCCCCGCAAATTTGCCCGTGCCCTCAAGGCGTGGCGGGAGGTGAAGGGCTTCAGTCAACGGGATGCAGCGGAGTTCCTGGGCATCAGCAAGAGGACGCTGGAGAACTGGGAGCAGGAACGGGCCACCCCACGTGGTTACGCGGTGGTTGCCTTGATGAAGCTGCTGTCCATGGGAGCGGGAGGCAAATCATGACGGATCCATACAACCTGGAACGGTTCGTTTAGGCGCCGCGGCCGGTTTATCACGATGTCGTTCGCGAGTTGGTGGTGGCGAAAAGCGGACTCAACGAATGGGGTTCATTTTTCCCCAAGTCGATGGGTTAGCGGGGATATTTGCCTGTCCCGGTCGCTTCATCAACACGTGGCAGGATGCCGCAGATGTCGATTCTATCAATGCGCCCCTTGCTGGTCTTGAACAGCACCAGTGCCACCCGTGCACCATTCTGGCGTAGGATAACCGTCGGCCTACCCACATAGGTTGAGTGCATGTAAGCCATTTCAGCGGTGACTTCGTTCGCCGCTCCGGCTTGGGCGATGGTGACCCATTTGCTAATCAGGTAGTCCAGAATTGCGGCGGCACCGATTAGAGGCAGTAAAACGTGCCGCGATTGGTAGAGGGTGCCCTCGTGAAGCCAGGACGCGAGGCGGGAGGCATCCAAGCAGTTGACGGCGGAAGCATAGGCGTGGGCCGGTTCCCATTCAAAATCTTCGAAGTTTTGGCTATCAGCCAAATAAACCCGCTGATTCGTGGAGTGTCTAGTGTTCATGCCTAAATAAGAAATACGAGTCGAAGTATGAGTCAACTGGAAACTATCTGGCTCGAAGCCTGGCGTCCTCCTGACCGACGTCCTCCTTGGGCTTGGGCGGAGGAGCATGTCCACGCCATTCCCTATTCCCCTGTCCCTGGGAGGTTCCGTGCCGATAACTCGCCCTGGCTCAAGGAGCCACTCGAAGCACTGGTCGATCCCAAGGTTCGCGTCGTTTTCATTCTCGCCTCCATTCAGTCCTCCAAGACCACCATCGGTGAGGTCGGACTCTGCTACATCATCGCCAACCTGCCCGGCCCCACCCTGTGGCTTGACCAGACCGATGACGATGCTCGCGACCAAGCTGAGAGTCGCCTGGGCCACATCTTCGATGAGTGTCCCCCGGTCAAGGCGCTCTACCCGCGGGACCGCCACAAGCTCAAGACGGCGACGAAACACTTCTCCAACGGCATGACGCTGTGGGTGCTGGGTGCCCACAACAAGACCAACCTTCAGCGCCGCTCCATCCGCTGGCTCATCGGGGACGAAACTTGGCGCTGGCCAGTCGGACATATGGCGGAGGCCGAAGCGCGGGTCACTGCGTTTGGTTGGCTGGGCAAGTGCCTGTTCATGTCCCAGGGGGGGGAGGAGAATGACGACACGCACCGCAAGTTCGAAACCACCGATCAACGCGAGTGGACCTTTGAATGCCCGCATTGCCATGTGCGGCAACCCTTCAAGTGGGACAACGTCGAATGGAGCAAAGACGCGCGAGATGGCGAGGAATGGAACTTCACAAGGGTCAGGGAAACCGCCAGTCTCACATGCGAAGGCTGCGGTCACGCCTTCGAGGATAGCGACAGAACCCGCCGCGTGCTCAATGCCACTGGGCGATATTTGCCCACCAATCCCAACGCCTCCCCGGAAAACGTGGGGTTCCATTGGAACGCGCTGTGCGCGATGAGTTGGGGCCGGTTGGCTGAGCTCTACCTGCGAGCCAAAGCGGTCGCCAAACGAGGCGATCTGGAGCCGCTGCGACAGTTCTATCAGAAGCGGCTGGCCATGCCCTGGCGTGACTATCAGGAGGATTTCAAGATGGACATCGCTCCGAGCGGTTACCGACTTGGCGAAACTTGGGACGAGGAAGCTGCGGTCAATCGTCAGGGCAAGTTTCTGGTGCCACCGCTGGATCTGGAACATGTGGCTGCCCCACTCCGCTTCCTCACGGTGGACTGCCAAATGGACCACTTCTTTGCCGTGGTGCGTGGTTGGTCCCTAGAGGGTTCGTCACGATTGCTATGGCACGAACGCATTCCCACCTGGGACGAAGTGCTGGCCTTGCAGGAGCGCTTTGCCATTCATCCCAACTTGGTCTTCGTCGATGCCGGTCACGCCACCTATGACGTCTATCGGGAATGCGCCAAACACGGCTGGGTTGCGCTCATGGGCGACCGTCGCCCCACCTATGTCCATCGCTCCAAGGAGGGAAAATCGATTCACCGATTCTACTCACCCCGGCGCAAGGTGGTGCTGAACCGTTCGCAAAGTTGCTCGGTGTTCTATTGGTCCAACCTCAACATCAAAGACATGCTGGCGCGGCTGAGGCGCAATCAGGACCCGGAGCGGGGCCCCACCTGGGAAATCGCGGAAGATGCGGGGGAGGACTACCTTTCTCAGATGGAAAGCGAGCACCGGATCCGCAAGGGCGGCAAGTGGTTGTGGGAACAAATCGGCAAGCGTCCCAACCACTACTGGGATTGCGAGGCGATGCAGGTGGCCGCGGCAGTGATGCTCAAGCTGGTGGGACGTGAGTCGGTCAGTGAAGACGTTGCAGGGGATGAGGTAGTTGACGCGGATGTCGGTCCATGACCCCAGACCCTACCCACCATGCCCTGCCAACAGGGATTGATCTGGCACTTCAGCATCCCGTCACACTACCTCCTGACACAGAGCCTTCAGCACAGGCACCATCCGCCGGCCTGTCGATGTCGCTGTTGTTTTCCGCTGATGGCGTCGAGTTCGAGGGAGCCAAGCCGGTTCGATTCGATCTTCAGCGGACGATTCGGGGAGTGAAGTTCACGCTGCAGTTCTGAGCAGTCCGGCAATTGACACGGCAACCAGGGGCGAACCACCCGCCCCATGCCTTCCAGCCTTCAAGACTTCCTTCTGCGTCGTCGTCGCCTCCGGCCCAAGCGGGCGCTTGATCCTGAAACCAACCTGCCCATACCCATGAACAAGAATCAATCCCTGCAAGGCCGACTCACCTATGTCGGCATCCTCATCTCCTCACTCGGTGCCCTCGGCAACGCCCTTGGCTGGCATGTGCCGACCGATGAAGTCCGCGGCATGGTCACTTGGGTTCAGGCCCACTGGGATGACCTGATGCAGTTCGCCGGTCTGGCCACTGCTGCCTACGGTCGCCTGCGCATCAACTGGAGGAAGGCATGAACGCGGACCAACTCGCCAATGCCACTATCCGGCAAGCTAGCCGCTTCCTCGGCCTGCGCGAAATCCGGCCCAACGCGGACTGGGATTTGCCCAGCACGTCCGGGCCGGACAAGGCGCTGGCTGAGGAACTGCGCGCCCTGATGCGTCCATCACCCTGGAAAGAGGGTTGGGCGTATTGCGCGGCTTATTGCGAAGGCGTGGTTCTGGCTGCTTTGCGTGCGCTTGGGGCGTCTGCCGCCCAGCTCAAACGCTGGCAGGACACGATGACGCCACACTGCGTTACCAGTGCTCGCAACTTCCGCAAGCTGGGCCTGCTGTCGGCAGTTCCAACACCTGGTGCGATTTGGCTCGCCCAGCACGGGTCAACGACCCAGGGGCACGCAGGCCTGGTCACCTCGTTGCGCGGGGTGAGCATGGCGACCATCGAAGCCAACACATCGCTCGACAAGACCACCCCGGAAAAGGATCGGGAAGGGGACTGGATCACCACCCGACTCGGTTTTGTGAAGGGCCGGGGCGCACTCCAAACTCTCGGGTTCATCAGCCCACAAGCCATTCTCAAATTGATCGGACCATGACCCAACCACGTTTTGATTCCACCATCAGTCTCGGGCATGTCGTCCAGATTCTGTCGCTCGTCATTGCGGGCGCTACGGCATGGGGAGTGCACACCAGCACGCTGCGCCACCTGGAGTTGTTGCGCAACGAGGACCGCAAGCGAATCGAATCACATGACGTCAAGATTCAGGTGCTCGAACGCACGTCCGACGTGGTCAAGGCCGATGTGAACTACATCCGCACCACGGTGGACGAGATCAAACGCGACATCAAAGAGCCGCGGCCGAGGTAAACGGCTCAAGCCGCTGCCTTTAGCTTGAGGGCAGCCTTGGCCAAATCATGACTTGCTTGGAGATTCATCCAGAATCGTGCGCTGGTTCCCAGCACTCTAGATAGGAGAATTGCCGTTTCTGCTGTGATGGCACGCTTTCCTCGGATGAGTTCGCTAATCCTCATGCGACCCACCCCCATTTTGGCCGCGAGTTCTGCCTGTGATAGGCCAAGCGGGACGAGAAATTCTTCATGGAGGATTTCTCCCGGGTTCACAGAAGCAGGGCCAAGGGGAACTGAATGTTTGGTTTTCATGATCGGTTAGTGGTAGTCAGTGATTTCGACATCCAAGGCGCGCCCCTCATGCCACTGGAAACATAGGCGCCACTGGTCATTGATTCGGATGCTGTGCTGTCCTTTTCGGTCGCCCTTCAGGGCTTCTAGGCGGTTCGCTGGGGGAATTCGAAGATCATTGATATCTTCGGCGGCATCAAGCATGGCCAATTTCCGTATGGCAACTTGGGCCAGAGCCGAAAAACGGCGAGTCCGGCCAGTGGTCCAAAGCTGGGCTGTGTGTTTGCAGCTAAAAGATTCAATCACCATCTCATTGTATCGTTGAGCGATACGAGGTCAACCGATTTGACAGCCGCCGCCAAGCATGGCGCAAGGTTTGTTCACTGTCGGCTTCACGGTTGCCGAAATCCTTCAAATCCAAACGAGAGCTAAGCAGATGCTGCTGGAGGGTAAGACGCTCATGACTTGGAGCGAGAGCGGTTCCAGTGCCGGCAAGCAGTTTGCCATGGCGGTGAAGGAGACGCTCGACGAGTGCGCCTTCGCCCTGCGTAAAATGGCTCCCGAAACCTACGGCGGGCGGCGACGCACGATTGGCCGTTCATCCATATCACACCTCCCGCTTTGAACTCGCTTCTACAATGGGCGGTGTCCTGGCTGCCCCGTCCACTCCAGCCCAAGGCGTTCTCGTCGATCTACGAGTCGGCCAACGCCTCCCCTCGACGTGGTTCTGTCCCTGGAGCCAGCCCGCGCGATGCGAAGCAGGATCTGACTCAGCATGTGCATCGGGAATTGATCCGTCGTTCCCGCTACCTCGCCAAAAACTCGGGATTCGTGCGTGAAATGGTCAGCAACATGACCATCTACTCGACGGGTGACGGTATCCGCCCGCAGGCGCAATCGGAAGACGGCGAGTGGAACCGGCGCGCCGAGGCCTACTTCAAAGCCTGGTCGGCTCGTTGCGAGGTCACGGGGAGGTTCAGCTTCGAGGAGGTCCAGTCGCTGGTGTGCCGCGGCATGGACGTGGACGGCGAATACTTCATCCATCTGACACGCAACCGGATTGGCATCGCCGCCCTGCAATTGATCGAAGCCCACCGGATTGGGGATGCTGCGGGATTTGGCGACACCCACAACGGTATTCGTCTGGACGCCTGGGGCGCTCCCTTGGCTTATCGAGTGCTTGAGGACCAAGGAGGCCAGCGTGAACTGCCTGCCGTGAGTGTGCTTCATGTGTTCGAACCGGAGCAGGTGACCGCCGTGCGCAACGCTCCAACGATTCAGCACTCGATCAATCACATTCTCGACGAGATGGAACTCATCGCCCTGGAGAAGCACGCGGTGAAGGACAACTGCGATGTGACCCGGATTCTGAAAACGGAGTCGGGAGATTTGGACGACGACTCCGACTTTGCCATCACTGGCGAAGCGCAGGCTGAACCCGGTCAGAGCGATCCAAACTCCCTCCAACGCATCACCGGAGGCAAGTTGGTGGCCCTCAAGCCACACGAGTCACTCGACTCCTTTGAGCCGAAGCGACCAAGCCCCACCTTCACCGGGTTTCTGGAGCATCTGCGAAGGGATTCGGCTCTGGGCATTCTGCCATACGAGTTCGCTGCGGACTCGTCGAAGATCGGCGGGGCTGGGGTGCGGATGGTGGTGGCGAAAGCTGATCGCCGATTCTCCTACAGGCAGATGATCCTCATCCAGCGGTTCATCAAGCCCGTGTGGTTCTATGTGATCGGGGACGCCATTGATCGAGGGGAACTAGAAGCGGTGCCGGGGTGGTGGAAAATCTCCTGTGTGACACCAAGGCGCATCACCGTGGATGCGGGACGAGAGGCGCAACAGAATCGGGCGGATGTGGAGATGGGGCTCAAGACCATCTCCGACCACTACGAAGAACTGGGTGCGGACTTTGGCGAGGAGCTCGAGCGGCGGGCGCGGGATGCGAAGATGATCCTGGAAGCCGCAACCAAACACGGCGTGCCCGTCGAAATGCTTTGGAAACCAGGAAAAACACCTTGAACTTGAATCAGTGAGGATCACGTTTATCAATATTAAGTGCATTTCGCCGAAGCCGATAAATTATTGCCTTCTAACTTTGAAGGGTGCCGTGACCTGCTGAATCAAGCGTTCAAAGGGCAAATGGAAATAAATTGCAAAGCGACACCAAAAGGCTTCAGCTCCAAAATTGTCTTGACCAATCCGAGCCCAGTATCAGCGACACTACTTTATCTAAAAATAATGTGGATTCACTTCTACGATGAGGTCTTTGAGGCGGGAACGTGTTTGCTGGCAAGTTCTGATGTAATACCGCCGCACAAAATCACAGATTATTCTCACTTAGACAACTCCCTCAAAAGGGCAAACGAAGTACTGTCCAAGTTCCTTCCATTGGACGAGGTTTACCGATTTGGCGGCTTTACTGTGAATCAAGCACTCCACTCCCATGAAGATGCTGATGTTGTGAAAGCATATCGTGTTGTACTAGCATGGCTAAAGTTCCTCCAGGTTTGGAAGGCCATTGAATTTGCGCAACCAAAAGGAAGAGGTAAACGCCGCTTGAAGATTCGTTTCGAGTTGCATGCTGTTGCCGCGCTGTTGCGCAGACACGCTGCGCTAGGCGGACTGACTTCGGAGGACGTTTATGAGCGTTTTAGCCGAATGCCTGGCAGCGGCTTTCTCCACCATTAAGATTCAGCCCGTTGACACTCCAACCAGGGCGTGACCGCCCTTGATTCTCTCTTTGCCCGTCAACCCTGGCTCATCACCACCGAGGCCATGCAGGCCATGGCGACCCAAGCCGTGGCGTTTTTTGATACCCGGCTGAATCTCCCTGAAAGGGAGTCGAACCCGCTGCTCTCAGTCGAAAACGGTATTGCCTCGGTTCGAGTCCACGGCCCGCTAATGCGCCAGCCGGATCTGTTCTCCGTTCTGCTGTTTGGAGCGACCGACATGGACCAGGTGTCGGCCGCCATCAGTGAGGCGGTCGAACGGGAGGACGTAAATGCCTTGCTCTTGGACATCGATTCGCCCGGCGGCACCGTGAACGGAACACCCGAGTTGGGGCAGGCCGTGGCGGACGCAGCAAAGCGCAAAACCGTCTATGCGTTTAGCGCGGGGCAGATGAGCAGCGCCGCTTACTGGATCGCCTCGCAGGCCGATGCCATCTACGCGACGCCAAGCGCCCAGGTCGGGTCCATCGGGGTTATCTTGCCGTTTGTCGATAGCACCGAAAAGCTCCGCAACCAGGGGATCAAGGTGGAGGTGTTTGCCGCGGGCAAGTTCAAGGCCATGGGCACCCCAGGCGTCTCGCTTACCGAAGAGCAACGCGAGTTGATCCAGTCCGACATCGAGGAGATCGCCGCAGACTTCAAAGCAGCCGTGCTCGCGCGAGGGCGACGCATTCCTGACGAGGCGATGGAAGGTCAAACCTTCAGCGCCCGCAAAGCTCAGCGCTTCAACCTGGCCGGCACGGTCAAGAATCGGGACGAGGTGCTTGCCCGCCTGCGCTCCCTCCACGGGGGCCAAGTTGACACGAGTTCCAGGGCATCCATGAAAACCGTCGAGGATCAACTCACCGAAGCGCTCGCGCGCATTCAATCCCTGGAAGCCGATGCCAAAGCCCATCAAGGGCTCATGAGCGAGGCTTCTTCCCAAGTCGAATCGTTCAAGGCCTCGCTGGCTCAGCGGGAGCAAGAACACCAAGCCGCCCTCCAGAAAGCTCACAGCGAACGAGACACGTTCAACGGACAACTCATCGCGGTCCAGGCTGAGGTGGAGCGCTTCACCAAACGAGCGACCGAATTGGAAACCCAGGTCCGTGACCTGCAGTCCCGCGAGCAGGACCTCGACAAACGCGCCGCCACCAAGGCCGCTCAGATCGCCGCTGAAATGGGCACGCAGGTTCCCGCCAAAGTCACTCCCAACGGAGACACCCAGCCCGCCACGGCTGCCGAGGTCTGGAACCGCCAGTTCACCAAGGCCTGAGCCCCTCATCAACTCT
>JBIIUD010000405.1:0-4039 GCA_044340175.1 Verrucomicrobiaceae bacterium | reverse complement strand
AGTCGGCGGTTTCGGTGCGCCTCGAGGATGCCAGCCTGCTCGGTCTCACTGGTGAGTGGGCGAGTCAGGCGAGGTATGAGGGCGCGAATTACAGTCCGGGCCTACCTTCCGTTTGGATGGGTGCACCGAGGGAACTGGAGGCCGCAGAGCTTGGAATGGAGAACTAACCTCACCACCATGACAGCACACGAAACACAAACATTGAATCGACTCAAAACGGCTGCCCGGGTGTCCATCGGTCTCGTTTGGATTTACGAGGGCCTGGTGCCCAAAATCTTTTTCCCTAATGCGCTGCAACATGACATGGTGGCCCGCAGCGGGCTGTGGCTGGGGTCACCTGAGGCCACTCTGTTCTGGTTGGGCATGGCCATCGCGGTTGGTGGGCTCGTGATCATCAGCGGCTGGAAAGAGCGGCTGATGGCGTTGCTATCGACCCTGGCCGTGCTGGTGCTGATGATAGGCGTGATTGGCACGCATCCGGCAGCGCTCTATGATCCTTTCGGCGGGCTGATCAAAGACGCCTGTCTGTTCGTCTGCGCGGCCATCGTCTGGTGGTGGCCACCGAGCCTCCTGCAAGCTCCTCAGATTTCTTTATCGGCCCTGCCCCGACAGAGCTGACTTGGCTCTTTCTTGATTCGAACCGTAGCAGAAAACGTGTGTTTTCCATGCTCCGAAGGCCGCACCACTTCTCTTTCGCTCATCAGGCTCCGCACGCTGCGCGGGAAAGACTCACGTCTTCCGCTACGAGCCTGGGCTCGGCGTCAGACGGCGCTCACCGGTTCCCGCATGGGGAGGCCGCGGGCGGCGAGGTAGTGCTTCACGTCACTCACCGTGTACTCGCCGAAGTGGAAAATGCTGGCGGCGAGCACAGCATCGGCTTTGCCTTCACGCAGCACATCGACCATGTGGTCCAGATTACCTGCCCCGCCGCTGGCGATGACCGGGATCGTGACGGCCTCGCTAACAGCCCGAGTGAGGGCGATGTCGTAACCCGCTTTGGTGCCATCCGAATCCATGCTGGTGAGCAGGATTTCGCCCGCGCCGCGGCGGCAAACCTCCGCCGCCCACTCGACAGCGTCCAGTTCGGTGGGGTGGCGACCGCCGTGGGTGTAAACCGTCCAGGATCCGCGCTCGTTGCGCTTGGCATCGATCGCGACGACGAGACATTGGCAACCGAAAGCCTCGGCCGCTTCGTCGATGACATGCGGGGTTTTCACCGCAGCGGTGTTGATGCCGACTTTGTCCGCTCCCGCCAGCAGCATTTCCCGCATGTCCGCCACGGTGCGGATGCCGCCACCGACCGTCAGCGGCATGAAGCAACTGGCAGCGGTGCGGGCGACGACATCGACCATGGTTTTTCGCTCCTCATGGGACGCGGTGATGTCCAGGAAGACGAGCTCATCAGCACCCTGAGCGTTGTAAACCTTAGCGCACTCCACTGGATCACCCGCATCCCGCAGCTCCAGGAATTGCGTGCCTTTGACGACACGCCCTTCCTTGACGTCGAGACAGGGGATGATGCGTTTGGTGAGCATGGGGAAGATTACGCGGCAGCTGGGCTGTGCGCTTCGCAGTGTTCCGCCTCAGGCTCGGTCTCTTCGACGACAGCCTGATCCTTGAGAAACTCGATGGCGTTTTGCAGCAGCAAATCGTCACGCAGGCCGTTGATGACGCCATTCTTCTCAGCCTTAGCGAGGAACTTTTTCACGGGTTCACCACTGCGGGCAGCCATTTGGGCAAGGGTCATCTGGACTTGGGCGTCAGCGACGCTCAGGCTCTCAGCGCGGGCGACCTCACTGAGGATGAAGCTGATCTTCACGTTTTGCCGAGCTTGTTGGGTGGCGGTGTTGAGGATCTCTTCCTGCTGATTCATCAGCTCGGTCTCATTGACACCCTGACGCAGCGCGTTTTGAGCGATCTCGTTGGTGCGGCGTTGTGCGGCGCGGTTGACCACTTCTTGCGGCAGTTCGAATTCGAGATTGTTGGCCAAGTGCTCAAGGACCTGATTGGTCTTGCTCACATCACGAGCCTGCTCACGCCGACGGCGCAGGCCATCAGCGACTTCACTGCGCAGCTTCTCAAGGGTCATCTCCTCACCGCCGATCTTCTTGATGAAGTCAGCGTCGAGTTCAGGCAGCTTTTTCTCCTTCACCCCACCGCAGGTGACTTGGAATTGAACGGTCTTACCGCGCAGGGCTTCAAAGGCAAAGTCCTCTGGCAGAGTGATGTCCAGATTCCGCTGGTCATTCGCGGTGATGCCGAGCAGGCCAGCGTAAAAGCCTGGAAGAAAATCATCCTCCGTATCCAGCAGGAACCACTGCTGCTCCAGGGACTTGAGGTGATCTGGAGCCTCAGGGAAGGCTTCCGCAACCGGCTGTGAATCGAGAAAAGCCTCATATCCGAGCACGACCACATCCTTGATTTCGGCAGGACGAGTGACGTCGTCAAAGGTTTGGAAGCGTTCCCGAAGATGGAGTAGATCGTGATCGATGTCGGCATCATTGACTTCAATCCGCGGCAGTTTTACGGCGATGCCTTTGTAATTCGGCAGTTCAAATTTCGGCGTGAGGCTGAGCTCAATGTTACAGGAAAAGCTTTTGTCGGTGTCGTGGTGCAGAGGATCGGTAACGCCCAGGATATTGAGAATGTCCAAGGCTTCGTTTTTGATGGCCGATTGCAAACCCTCTGAAGCGATCTGACGCTCGATCTCCTCATTGATGGACGGGCCATAGCGTTTGAGGATGACGGCAGCCGGCACTTTTCCGGGCCGGTAGCCTGGCAGTTTGGCGCCACGTGTGTATTGGGCGACGATTTGGTTGCGATGCTTGGCGACTTCCTCGGCCGTGGCGTGGACGTGGATGACGGCGCGGCAATTGGACTGGTGTTCGACGTTGATGTTCATGAGAGTTGGATAGGCAAAAGGAAGGGCTGACCGGGTCGCATCAGGACTGGGCCGGACCAAAGGGGCGCGCAGACTAGAGCACATTCAGGGTTTTGACAAATAGAAGCGAACCCGCTTTCCGTCATCATTGGCAAGTCACCATTTCTTTGCGGGCGCTTTTCGGCGGGTCCGGCTGATGCGGTAGGCGGTCGGTGTCTCACGCAAAACGCTACCGTCCGGCTCCGGCAGGTCAAACCAATCACGAAAGCGGAAACCATTGACCACTCGCACACTTGGATCATGCGGATGCCAGTGATCCATCGGTGTCCGGGTGACGACGAGGTGCCGATCTGAACCCAAAGTGCCAAGCAACGACCGCACCTCATGCATAGGTTTGAGGGCGCGCGCTTCTCCGCCATTCTCCGCCCATTTCACCTCCATGAGCTGCAAACGACCATTCAGCCAAACCGCAAAGTCTACCTCCAGCCCATGCACATCCCGCCAGAAATAGATTTCCGCCGGACTGCCTTCGGTTTCCCGCCGCCGCTGCCACTGGCCCAGGACAAAGGATTCCCAGATCGCCCCGATGAACGGGCTGGTCGTCATTTGCTGGGGTGAACTCAGACCGAGCAGAAAACAAAGCAGTCCAGTATCTTTGAAGTAGAGCTTGGGTGCTTTGATCAGACGTTTGCCGAGATTACTAAAGAATGGCGGCAGCAAATGGATGATGTTGGATGCCTCCAGCACCCCGAGCCACTGCCGCGCCGTCGTGCCAGAAATCCCGACATCGGAAGCCAGACCGCTCAGATTCAGCACATTTCCGGTGCGCGTGGCACAAACACGGATGAAGCGTTCAAAATCACGCAGATTGGTCACATTGACCAACTGACGGACATCCCGCTCCAAGTAAGTGGCCAGGTAGCCCGCATAAAAATCGCGCGCCGCCATGTCCGGTGCCCGCCACAGTTCGGGATAGCCGCCTCTCCAAAGGAAATGCTCCACAGCAGGAGGGTTCAGGGGATCGGCATCAAAAAGCTCCGCCGCTGCCAGGGTGTCCATTTCGATGATTCCGACCCGGCCCGCGAGGCTCTCTGAGACCGACTGCATCAGCGCAAATTTCTGGGAGCCCGTCATGAGAAAACGCCCCATGCGATGGCG
>JBIIUD010000404.1:0-4040 GCA_044340175.1 Verrucomicrobiaceae bacterium | reverse complement strand
GCCCCCGTCGCGCCTGTTGCTTTGACCGCTCAGCAGAGCCAACTGCTCAGCTTACCCGCCATCGCAAAGGTCAAAGAAGCCTTTCCCAATGACGGTTTTGTCCTCATCGACTCTGGCTCCCGCAAGCAACTCACCGCTGGCATGCAGTTTGACATCCGCCGCGGCGCGGCCCTCATCGCCCGTATCACACTGACTTCGAGCATCGAGGAGGATGAAGCCATCGCCGATATCCAGCCTCGTACCCTGACCCCTGGGGTGACGCCAAAGGCAGGCGATGACATCGTTCAAGCAACCAGTGCTCCTTAATCTTTCCGCTCCCACTGATGGCCCGCCCTCGACTGGATCAGGCGCTTCTGCAGCGCGGATTGTGCCACTCACGCGAGCAGGCCAAGCGTCTCATCCTAGCAGGTCATGTCCTTGTCAATGATCAGCCAGGATTGAAGCCCGGCACACTCATCCCAGAGGACGCCATCCTCAGAGTCAAAGAACTGCCCAAGTATGTCAGCCGTGGCGGGCTTAAATTGGAGGGAGCCCTTCATCACTTCGGCGTCAATGCCGAGGGGCTCGTGGCCTTGGATGTCGGAGCCTCTACCGGCGGCTTTACCGATTGCTTGTTGCAGCACGGTGCCGCCAGAGTTTACGCCTATGACGTGGGCACCAATCAGCTTGTCTGGAAACTGCGGGATGATCCCCGCGTCATCTGCCGTGAGAACTTCAATGTGCGGCACATGACTCCTGCGGATATCCCCGAACACGTTGACCTCATCGTTGCTGATGTCTCCTTCATTTCCCTCACCCTGGTGCTGCCCCCAGCCTTTGCGGTGCTGAAACCAGGCGGGCAAGCCTTGGTTCTCGTGAAACCCCAGTTTGAGTTGACGCGGCAAGACATCGGCCCTGGGGGTATCGTGCGGGACCCGACTGCCCATCAGCGCGCCTGCGACCGCATTCAAAATTGGGTATCCACCCAATCCCAACTCGAATGGCGTGGACTCATGCCCTCTCCCATTCAGGGAACCGATGGCAATTGCGAGTTCCTGGCTTGGATCGGCAAACCCCTGGCTACCGATTCAATGCTCAAGGAATAAATCCCGCCGGAGACTTACCAAATCCGCTCCAGCAACCGCTCGAACGTACCTTTAGCAGCGTAAGGTTTGGTCACTTTCCGTTGACCTCCAGTGGAACGAGTAACGACCAGCGGCCCTTTGTGATCCACCACCCGAACGGCTTTGATTTCGACCCGCTCCAGCGGGCATTCATTGCTATCGGTAGGCACACGCGAGATGGACTCAAGCGTGTCCAAACCACTCACCACTTGGCCGAAGACCGTGTACTGACCGTCCAAACCGGCCATATTGCCAAGCACGAAGTAGAATTGGCTATCGTTCGAAAGCCGCTGAGGGTTCACCTTGTCACTGCGGCGAGCCATCGCCACCGCTCCCAGCTTATGACTGCGTTTGATCTCCGCAGGCAAGCGGTCCTGTCCACCCGTCCCCCATTTCTCTCTGGCATCCTCATTCGCGGTGAGAGGGTCGCCCGTCTGAACTAAGTAGCTGTCAATGGCACGGTGAACGGCCAATCCATTGTAAAGGTTGCTGTCTGCATTCGCCACAAAATTGGCCACCGTCTTGGGAGCATCTGAAGCAAAAAGCTCAAACATCACGGTCTGCGTTTCCTTGCCAATTTTTAAATCCACAACCGCTAACTTATGAACTTCTTCAGCTTTCCAGGCAGCCGGATCAGTCACATTCCGTGTGCCTGATCGGGTTGATCCTTTGGGGGCGGCGGGCTTCACCTTTTGGCTGAGTTCCTCCACTTTGCCCTCTGCTTTTTTAACAGCATCAGGGGCCAGTGTGCGAGCTGCGTCAATCGCTCCGGCCGCTTTATTGGCAGCATCAGCAGGAATTTCAGTCGGGAGACTGCTCGGGATAGCGGGCGTTTGCGCCTGAGTCATCGGCACCGCCAGAAGGGCCGCTAATGCAAAGAGTGGGAGAGAGCGTTTCATGGGTAGAACTGGACGTTTGAGGTGCTGAAAAAGCGCAAATAAGAAATCAAGGAGAACCACTGTGACAAAACATCATCGAAGCTGATCAGGAATGACCGTGGCAGGAGACGCTGGTGCTGAAGGTGAAGGCTTGACCTCAAGTGCCGGGTCAGGCAAGGCCGGCAACGGGGCCACACCACTTGGAACAACGGCTGACGGAGCACTCACCCCACCATCAAAAGTCAGGCTCCGCGAGGGCGTGCCCCGTGACTTGCGTTTGGGCAGCCCCCATTGCACATCCAAGGCATCCATCTGCTGAACAGTCGGGTATTTCACATCAACGTTGCCTGGTGACTCACAGGAAATCAGAGCACCGGTGGCAACGACCACCGCGGCGGAATGGAAAATTCGGGAAAACTTCATTGGAATCAAACAGACGGCCCAGGCACGAGCCTCGCGATAGTAGCGAGATCATTTCCCACAAGCAACTGAGAATCGTCAGGTACCGTGCCAAGTTTTACGTATCCCAGCCCAACAGCCCGTCCCGTTTCAGGATGCCGAACGGCACTGGTGACCTGTCCCACCACGCGTCCACAGGGCAGCACGAGTTCAGTCTTCGGAACCACCTCCCTCTCTGCCGCAAGCGCCCAAAAGACGAGTTCGCGGGGCATTTTGCGAGTCGTCTTGATTCTCGAAAGCACCTCCTGCCCAATGTAGCATCCCTTGACATAATCCATGGCCCGGGCCTCCAGCCCGGCCTCAGGTGGAAAAACCTCGCTGTTTAACTCATGGGGATACCGTGGAATGCCGCGCAAAACACGCACGATCTCAACCTCATCAGGGGTCAACCCTGAGGCCATTTTCGGCAACTCCTTCGGTTTCACCCAAACATCCACGCCAGGCACCCCCAGACGCTCAGCGGCACATCCCTGCAAGTCCCCCTCCCCTTCGGCTCCGAAAAAATGCCATAATGCCCAGTCTTCGGTGACGTCTGTGATCTCAGCATCATCCGCTACCAGGTAACGCTCCAGGCGGGCCCCCAACGCGTCCCTGAGACACTCCTCCGCATCCAAAAGCAGCCCTTCCCCATCATCGGTCTGCCGCACGAAAACATCCCCACAGATTCGCCCTTTCGCATCCGTCACACAGGCATAGACCGCTTTGTTTGCCTTAGCCTGCCTGACATCCTGAGTCACTTGCCCATTCAAATAACGAACACTGTCACTGCCTGTGATCAGCCATTTGGAGCGATTCGACAAACAAACCGCTCCACCCTTTGCTTGAATTTCCAGCCATCGTTCCGCTGTCATGACACGACCTGCTCTTGACTTAACTTTTCACCCATGATTGAAAAATCCTGATCGCCTTTGCCCTCGTCAAATCGTTGACGCATGAGGGCAGCGGTAGCGTCTAGAACCTCCGTTTGGATGCCTTTGGCAGCGGCCAACCCACGTGCGTAGTCCGCGTCCTTCAGCATGTTCTTCAGCGAGAAATGGGGCTCAAACTCTCCCTTCATCATGGCAGGCAATTTCATCCCAATCAGCGGTGAAAAATTCGCATTCACTTTCAAACCTTCCAACAGATGCTCCAAAGCCACCCCCTGAGCACGAGTGATTTCTGCAGCCTCGATCACCGCTTTCACGATCGATGCCGAGATCAGATTGGTGGTGATTTTGACCACTGTTGCGGCGCCCACATCTCCCATAGGCAAAATGGACGATGAACTGGCCTCTAGCACAGGCCTTGCGCGCTCAATCAGAGGCGCTGCTCCGCCGATGTAATAAGCCAGCTTGCCGTTCTGTGCCGCCATCTTACTGCCAGTGAATGGCGCATCGAGAAAATCCGCTCCGCACGCCGAACACAATGCTGCTGCTGCACGTGTCGCCTCTGGACTCACCGTTGCATGGTTCATCACCAAATGTTTCTTTCCCAACGCCGGTCGGGCCGCCTCCAAAACTTCCAGAAGAGCCTCATCATCCCGAACAAAGATCTGAATGATCGATACCTGTTCCACCACCTCTGCGGGACTGCCTAAAAAGTTCGGCACCGGTTTGGGCGT
>JBIIUD010000534.1:0-3353 GCA_044340175.1 Verrucomicrobiaceae bacterium | reverse complement strand
ATGGGTGCAGAGGGAGCTGCGGCGGGGGACTCGGGGTGAGCGTTTTGACTCAGGGTGAGCCAGGCGATTTGGTTGTTAAATTGGAGCTGAACTCTGCCGTCCAGGAGCGAATCTTCGCCCTGAATGGCGAGCAGACGGGGGGCACTGGGTAGCTCCGGAGAATCAGTCCGAAGGACCATGACCTCATCGGTGCTGACGCGGCGCACATAAACTTTCAGTTGGCCATCCAAACGGATCCAGCCACAGAGCTGCATGTCAGAGAGCCAGTCGGGAGTTGGCGGTTGATCCAGAGAGGCGTCACGAGGCGCTGCTTTGGAGGTGAACATGGAGCGTTTCCAAAGAGGTGAAAACGAATCCGCTTCGCCCATGGCGGAGCCGGTAGGCGAAGCAGAAACGGCAGCCTTTGCCGTTTCTGAACGCGAATCTTCAGAATGCGCTTGGGGTTTCCAAGCCGCGAGGATGAACAGACCCCCAAGCGCAGCGGGGACCAGGCGGATGAAGGCTGAGGATCGACTTGCTGGTAGTTTAACCATGGGAATCCAAGGGGCTAACAGGGTTGTGGATCATCAGCCAACGTCCGAACGGTTAGCGCAGGTCGGGTTCGATTTCGGCGCTGTTCGTGCCAGCCCCTGGGACCGTGATCACCACCTTAAGCTTCGTTGCCGCGGTGCCAAGAACGGGGTCGTTGGTGGTCGGGGTGTCGTCGCGGTAGTTCCAGGTGCCGAACTTTGGATTGATGCCATCAGGGGTGGAGGTGGCTAAACCCAAGGAGGTCAGCACACCGTTGTCGTCTCTGAAGACTTCGATTTGAGGTGTCGCGCCATTCTGGGAGTAGAAAAAGCCACGCATGTCCACTTCGTCGCCACGGTCGTCGTTAGGTGTGCGCTCCCGACTGGCAGCGCGCATGATGTTGATTTGCGTGACATCTTCGGCCAAGGCGGCCGTTTCGTCGAGTTGGACGACGTAGGCCTGAAGTTTGCCGGAGGCGAAGTAACCTTCGGCCGCCACGTTTTGGCCCAAGGCGACATTCGTTAGCAGCGCTGGGAAACCGTAAGCATTGATGATTTGCGTGGAGATGCGCGGATCAGCAATGAAGGCGACTTCGGTGAATTGAATCTTCAACGGCGAGATGCCGGTGACGACGCCAATGGCAACGTTTTCAGCAGGCTCGACGGTGATCGAGGTAGCGGTGAACTTGCCGGTCGCGGATTCAATGATGCCGTTGATCAAGGCCGTGCCACCCACGAAACCGGGTTCGATGCGGCCTGGCAGACGGTTGCGAATGCACAGGTGACGAACGTTCAGAGCGTTGGTGGGGGATTCGGCGATGAAATCGGCAGGGACGTGGACCGTCACGTTCATGACGACCATGGTGCCGGTGCCGTCGGCGTTGAAGGTGGTCCGATTGATCGGGCCTTCGACATAACCCAGGACGGTGCCGGGTTCTAACACTTGCCCAAAGCTAAATTGGGCAGTGAAAAGGAGAAGAGCAGAGACGAATAGAGTGAGAGTTTTCATTGGATAGGGAATGGTGATATTTTAGAGGGGTAAAGGGTAAGGAGTGAAAAAAAGCCTGGACGGAGCCTCCCGGCAGCCGTCCAGGCTTAGGCTCATCCAACAGCCCTGCGGGATGAAAGGGGGGTGCTGCGACGACGGCGCAGGAACAGCAGGCAGGAACCGACCATGAACATGGCGGTGCCGGGTTCTGGCACGGGCATGGTGTTGGTGAACGAATCGACCCACACATCGGACACAAATTGCTCGCCATTGGTTTCTCTGATGGCGAAGCTGGTGACGGTGGTGTCCATGGCGTAGCCACCGTTTTGCAGCAGGTTAGCAAAGTCGATGCGACCTGACTCGAGAGCAGCGAGACCGTAAACGACGGGATCGAGTTCGAAGAAGGTGGCGTCTCTGATTTGCTGTTCCGTGAAGGTGAGCACACCGAGGTTGGTGTTGAACCACATCATAGGATCATCCATGTCGAGGTTGTAGCCCGGGGTAGCGGGAATGTCATAGGGGCTAGTCCCAAAGTCGAGACGGTTGACCACGATGTTGATGCTATCAAAGTTGGCGTAACCACCATTGAATTCAAAAACGAGTTCGCTGATATGACCAAAGCCACCTCTGATGCCGACGGGCGAGGTCGCGACGCCACCGTCGATGAAGGAAGGATCGTGTTGATAGTAAAGCAGGGAGGCAGTGCCGTTGGTGAGGGAACCCGCACCGGTGTAATAGTCAGCGATATCGACGCGACCAGAGATGCTCAGGGCGCCGTCGAAGATGGTGATGGAGGAGCCGAGCGTTTGGGTGGTACCATAATCAAAGAAGTGGTAGCCAAGGCTGGTTTGAGCGTGGGAGGGCGTGCTTAGCAAAGAAGCACCCAATAGCAGGGTATAGAGGATGTGTTTCATTTTCGTTTGTTAGGTTTTTGGTTTTACTGGGAGATTGTCACGATGACGTTAGTTCGGCAGGGCTGTCTTGTTTAGGGTTTGTATCTGGTAATCCGAAGCCGCGCTGCCCAGGGCGCTCATCGCGGCCTGGAGAGTCAGATTCGGGGAAGTCGAAATGATGTTGAGGCTTGGGAGTTGGCCATCATTGCTGACGGTGATGCGCACCTCTTTGACACCTTTAAGGTTCATGAGGGCGTCTTTGACGCTGGAAGAGCAGGCGGCGCAGACGACGCCGGAGATGGAGCCCTCGTAGCGGTAGGTTTTTTGAGTGGCCGTGCTGTCACTGAGCTTTTGCGGTTCCGCGGCTGGAACAGCGGCAACACTGCTGCCAAGGAGGGTGAGGCTGAGGAGGAGGTGTTTCATGGCAAGGAGGGGGTGGGTTTGAGGGTGGTGGGAGCGGTGGCAGGGGTATTCAAGAGGGTGCGGATGTCCTCCTGCAGGGTTTTGGCGGCTGTCTGGCTGGAGGCGGGATCAGCGTGGAAGACTTGATAGCGGCCACGCACCCGGCCTTCCTGGTCCACCAGCACGAGGCGGAGATCGTTCTCATAGACATCGAAAGGGTTCAGACGCTCTTCAGCGGGGATAGGCGCTGGCGCTTCAAGTCCCAGTTCCTTGGTCACGAACTTCTCTAAGACAGGCTGGTCAAGCGTGGTGAACCACCAGGGGGAGGCGTCGCCCACGGAGATATTTTCAGCGTAGCTTTTGAAGAAAGCGGGGGTTTCCCGAGTTGAGGCCAAGGCAAAGTTGACTTGGTGGAAATCTTGTCTGGAACCGAACTCCTTTTGGAGTGCGGTCATGGTTTCCAGGACGGCCTTGGAGCCATGGGGGCACACGGTGTAAAGGTGACCAAAGACGGAGACCTTACCACGGAGTTCCGCGAAACGAACTGGCTGGCCCGTGCGC
>JBIIUD010000403.1:0-4049 GCA_044340175.1 Verrucomicrobiaceae bacterium | reverse complement strand
CTGAGCTCCCATCTTCTGGCCTAACTGAGCGGAAACATACATCCCAACCATGGCCAACACCGCCACCAGAAAGAGCCACAGTCCCCATGGTCGCATTTCCAACCAGAACTGACAGGCCCCCAGCAATCCAGAAAACAGTCCTGCGGATCCAACCAACAGGTAGCCATATAAAAAAGCCGCCCACACGTTGGTGTTTGGCCCATACGTTCCATTCACACGCGTCGTGTCATTGCCCTCCGGCTCCAAACTCAAACTCAACCGTGGTGACCAAAAATGACTGTCTTTCTCCAAGACATGCAGGCTGATGTACCCAGGAAAGCTCTTCACTTCACAACGATCTCCTTCCTGGCGTGCGCCTAGCACGATTCGATCACGTGCCGCTTCCACTTCGAGATCTATCGAATGCGAGAAACGAGGCCGAAGGTAAAAGCTGCTCATGCCACCATCCTAGCCATCCGACAGCAGCCCCGTCTAGCGCCTCTATTGCCTCTTCGTGAGCCATTATTGGCTTGCTTTGACCACGTTCCGTGGGAGCGCGGCGGATGCTGCACTCCTAAAATCAGGCTGATTCACATCAACCGCTGATGCTCCCTCCGACCTCTCCCTCCCCTGTACTATCCTGTCCTGTCCTGACGTAAACCTATCATCCCAGGAATCTTCAGTTCAAAATTCTGAGCAAGAGATGAGGAATGTCTTATTACTGTCCGCGCCCTTTCCTTTTGATCTTGGCCATCGAAAACACATTGCTACAGCCAGATGAATGCCCCCCTCCTACCCGATCAATCCCGCTTTCGTCTGCTGGTCGAAAACATCGGCGATGTGTTATGGTTTAAAGAGCTCAGCCCGGCTCGTTACACCTATGTCAGCCCAGCTTTCGAACGCATCTGGGGCTTCACCGTCGCCGAATTGCAGTCGAATCCGCACCTTTGGGAGGAAGCCATCCATCCCGAGGATCGCCCCATCGTGCATGAGTCCTTGCGGCAGTGGTTTAGTGGCGAAAAGCCCGATTACGAAGTCCAATACCGCGTCATCAGCCGAAACGGTGATGTTCGCTGGCTCGCGGATCGTGGGATCATTCTGGGCCGCCAAAATGGGCAACCCTATCAAATCGGCGGCATCGCTCAGGACATCACTGAACGCGAAGCCGCTGACTCCATCAGCAGAAAACTCGCCGCCGTCGTCGAATCCTCCGACGACGCTATCATCACGCTCGACCTGGATGGCGTCATTCAGACCTGGAACAACGGGGCGGAGCGCATTTTCCAATACAGTGCCGCCGAAGCTATCGGTCAACCCGTCGTCTTCCTCCACCCACCCGAGTCGGCCGATGACGAGACCCTCTTCCGCCGCTACATCCGACGCGGCAAGCGCATCTCGCACTACGAAACGCGTCGGCAGCGCAAAGATGGCCGCATCATTGACATCTCACTGTCCATCTCGCCGCTACTGGATTCAGCCGGCCGACTCACGGGCTTCTCCAAAATTTCGCGCGACATAACGCAGAGGAATGTGGACCGTCAGATGTTTGATCGATTGTTGGAAGCCGCCCCAGATGGGTTCGTCATCCTCGACGTCGAAGGGCAGGTGAGACTCGCCAACGCGCGCACTGAGAGCCTTTTTGGGTTGAGCCGCAAATCCATGGTTCAAAAGAGTTTCACAAGCCTCCTCGCCCCGCACCACCGAGGCCTCTTCGAAACCCTCCATCGTGAATTTTTGGCCGTTCCTGATCAGAGCGAACGCTTCCGTGGTCTTGAAGTCCAAGGGATGAACCGAAAAAGAGGCGAGTTTCCGATGGAAATCAGCCTCAGCCAAATCAAAACGCCTGAGGGTCCCCTCGTCATCATTGATATCACCGACATCACCGAACGCAAAACCGCCGAGCAAACCATCCGGCAACTCAATGCCGACCTCGAAAGGCGCTTCCAGCAACGCTCCGCCGAGTTGAACGAGCAAATTCAAGCGCGCCGACAACTGGAGGAGGAAATCCTCAACATCAGTGAACGTGAGCAGCGCCGCATCGGTCAAGATTTGCATGATGATCTTGGCCAACAGCTTGCCGGAGCCTGGATGATGGCGGATGTCCTCCACCGCAGTCTTGCCGCCGAAAAGTCAACTCTCAATGCCGCCGCCCAAAAAATCGCCGAGCTGCTGCAAAAGGCTCTCGCTCAGACCCGCAGTCTGGCGCGCGGCCTGCACCCCGTCGCCCCAGAGCAAGGAGGTTTTGCCCACGCACTCGAAACGCTCGCCCTTCAGTCAGGCCAACTCTTTGGTGTCAATTGTCTGTTCGAGCCCCGTCAGCCTGCCAATATCGAGGACGAAACTGTCATGATGCATCTTTATCGCATTGCCCAAGAAGCGGTAAGCAACTCTGTCAAGCACGGCAGAGCAAAGACCATCCGTATTCGCCTAACACCGACCGCGCTCAGCATCCTCGACGATGGTACCGGACTACAGACCCCATCAAAGAGTGAAGGTATGGGCCTGCGCATCATGCGCTACCGTGCTGAAATGATTGGCAGCACCCTCAGCGTGACAAACGGCTCACACAAAGGCGTCGTCGTCACTTGCAAACTGCCAGCCTCCAAGACAAAAAGCACACGACAAAAACCCAAAGCGATCCCTTCCGGTAGACCTGAGACTAACCCCCATTGAGCTCTCACCAGAATCCGCTCACCATTGAAAAACCCGCATTCCACGCCATGCCGAAAAAAAAGCCGCAAGCAGTCGCAACCCACAAAAAGCGCGTTCTCATCGTTGATGACCATCCCATCTTCCGCGCTGGATTGATCGGCCTCGTCAACATGGAGAGTGATCTCACTGTCTGTGGTGAAGCGCAGGATGCTAGCCAGGCCATGGTCGCCCTCGAGGGGTTGCTACCCGATCTCATCCTGTTGGATATGAGCCTGCCTGGCAAAGGCGGTCTTGAACTCCTCAAAGACATCCGCGCCTTCAGTCCTAAGACCCCGGTGCTCATCATCTCCATGCATGACGAGACCCTGTATGCTGAGCGTGTCATTCGCGCAGGTGGTCGTGGCTACATCATGAAGCAGGAAGGCCCCGAGAAAATCATTCACGCCATCCGCAAAACCCTCGGTGGCGGCATCGCCGTCAGTGAACGCATGGCCTCGTTCATCCTCGACGCCCTATCGGGCACCAAAAGTGCTGCCACCTCGGTTTCCACACTGACAGACCGGGAGTTCGAGGTGTATCGCCTTCTCGGGCAGGGCAAAGAACCTCATGAAATCGCCAGCACCCTTCATCTGAGCATCAAAACCATCGACACTCACCGGATGCACATCCGTCAAAAGCTCGGACTGAAAAATGCCACTGAGCTGATCCATCACGCGACTCGCTGGCTCGGACAGCAGGAGTGAGCTGGGCAGGGCGGTCTCTGAGCAGCGCCCTCCTTTCGATGGAACTAAATCAAACTCAGCGATTTGCTGAGAGTTAACGCGCAAGCCTGCCCATTGAGAGCCTCTTGGATGAAAGCCACTCTAATGGATTGGAACACGATCAACCAACTCTCAATGCACCCATCAAAGGGGCCAATGACGGTGGCCTCTCGTTTTTGGTCGTCGCCATCCATGATGGCTACCAAGCCGAAATGAAGGTGAATCAAGCGTTTGCTTGGCTGCACCATTGTTTCCGAAGCGATCTGCGCCTCTTTTTCAATGCGTGGTCCTTCGACAAGCTCGTTTCCGCCCTCGACACGCGAGCCCTGTCCGTTCGCATCGGTGCTGAAGCGGACATGATCATCATTGCCACTTCAGCGGCCGAGTCTCTGCCAACGCACATGACCCGCTGGCTAGACTCGATCCTCTGTCAGCAAAGCCCGAGTAGAGCCTTGATTTTAGGATTGGGCCAGGATGCGGACCCTGCTTCTGAGCACGCTAGGACACTGGCCAACGAACTCCAGACCTTAGCGGAGCGGTGGCAAACAGAATTCGTCCATTGCACTGACATTCAGCATCACCCCAGTCGGCAAATCATCCTGCGCCGCATCAATGACCGCTTCCATTGCCATCCTTCATCAAACAGCGTTTCACTGC